>JAFEBB010000094.1 GCA_018266075.1 Deltaproteobacteria bacterium
AGGCGCTGCCGCTCACGCCCAACGGAAAGGTCGATCGCAAGCGGCTGCCGGCGCCCTTCGCGAGCCGGATCGAGAAGGTGCGGCTCGAGCCGCGAACGGTAGCCGAAGCGCTGATGGCGAGCATCTGGCGCGACACGCTGCGCGTGGAGCACGTGGGCGTCCACGACAACTTCTTCGACCTGGGCGGTCACTCGCTGCTCTCGCTGCAGGTGATCGCGCGCGTCGAGAAGGAGACGGGGGTTCAGCTCAGCCCGCGCGTGCTCCTGCTCAACACGCTGGAACAGGCCGCGGCGCTGCTTCCGGATGAACGGCCGTTGGCTGCCTCGAAAACCGTAGCCAATCA
Organism: Deltaproteobacteria bacterium; assembly: GCA_018266075.1. Taxonomy (GTDB): domain Bacteria; phylum Myxococcota; class Myxococcia; order Myxococcales; family SZAS-1; genus SZAS-1. The sequence goes on from JAFEBB010000094.1 coordinate 344, forward strand.
GCCACCCATGTCGGATGGCCTGCTGGGGCGCCTGGCCAAGCGCTTCCTGAGGTGACGCGTGGTCCCGCTTCACTTCGGCTCCTCCGAGCGGCCGCTCTTCGGCGTCTACCTCCCGCCCACCGCCACGCCGCGGCCGTTGGGGGTGGTGATCTGTCCGCCCTTGCCGCAAGAGGCGATGCGGACGACCTGGACGTTGCGTCGTCTCGCGCTCGCCCTCGCGGAGCTCGGGTTCCACGCGCTGCGCTTTGATTGGTTCGGCACGGGCGACTCGAGTGGCTCGCTCGTCGAGGCGGATCTTCGCCAGTGGCGTGCAGACCTGCGCGCTGCGGTCGGCGAGCTTCGCGATCTCTCGGGCGGCTCCTCCATCTCCGTCGTGGGAATCGGCATCGGCGGCTCGATCGCGCTCACCACGGAGCTCGCCGCGCGGGACCTCGTGCTTTGGGATCCGGTCGTGCGTGGCGCGCAGCACTTGAAGCAGCTCCTGGCGCTTCACGAGGCCACCGGGGCGCGTGCACGCGGGCGTGCGAACGCAGCGCTGGAGCTTCTGGGCTACGAGATGGGCGCAGCGTTGATGGCCGATATCGCCGCGATCGATCTCCTGCAGCCGGCTCAGCGCGTCGCACACTTCAAGCGCGTGGCGGTGATGAGCTCTGCGCCAAGCGATGAAGCGCGGGCGCTCCATGCGCAGCTCGGTGCTCGGGAGTTGGTCGCGCTGCCCGAGCGCGCCCCCGCACGCAGCGCCGGCGAGCTGCTCATCTCGCTCCTGGCGCCCGAGTCGGTGAAGCGGGTGTCGTCGTGGTTCAACGGGGAGGCCGCATGAGGGAGCGTGCGCTGCGCTTCGGCCGTGACGAGCGGCTCGTCGGGGTCCTGAGCGAGGCAGGCGACGGCGCGCCACGCGTGGGCCGGCCGGCGGTGCTGGTGGCCAACGTCGGCGTGCACCACCGCATCGGGCCCTTCCGGCTCTGGGTGGAGCTCGCGCGAGCGCTCGCTGCGCGCGAGCACGCCATGCTTCGCTTCGATCACGCAGGCCTCGGCGACAGCGCGCCGCGGACCGAGTCGGGCGACGAGCTCATGCGTGCGGTGCTCGACGTCCGCGATGCGATGGCATGCCTGGAGCGACGGGGCCACCACCGCTTCGTCGTGCTGGGCTTCTGCTCCGGCGTGGATGCGATGCACGCCATTGCCCGCGACGACACGCGCGTGGTCGGTGCGGCGTTCCTCGATGGCTACGCGTACCCGACCGCGCGGCACGCGCTCCACCGCTTGCGGCGGCTCGCGCGGGGCGAGGTGTGGCGCGGGGCGATTGTCCGGCGCTTGAATCGAATGCGCGGCGAGGCAGAGGTGTCGGACCTGTACTCGCGGTCCTATCCGTCACGTGAGACCTGCGAGCACGACTTGAATCAGATGGCCAGCCGCGGCGCGCGCTTGCTCTTCGCGTTCACGGGAGGCGCGCAGCAATCGTTCAACCACCTGGGGCAGCTCGGCGAGATGTTCCCCTCACTGCGCGAGCGTGTCGGCGTGGACGAGCTCTTCCTGCCCGAGTGCGACCACCTCTTCGGGCGCGTGGACGATCGCGAGCGCATCGTCGCCGCGCTCGCGGGGTGGGTGGCTCGGATTCGCTGACGTCAGGCGACGGGCGCGTACGTTCCGTCTGTCGGGGGCGCGTTCGGCTTTCCGCGCGCGCTGTTCACCGCCGTCTTCAGCTCCTGCTGCGCGCGGAACGCGAGGTGCTTCACGCCGTCGACGAGCGGCGTGCTCCCCACGGGGGAGGGCGTGATGCCCACCGCGCGCAGCTTCTCGTTGCCGCGGTGGAGCAGGGCGCGGCGGCGCGTCGCGTCCGTGTAGAACGTGAAGCTCGCGGTGATCGAGACCTCGTCGCCATTCTTCACCCAGTGCGGCGCCGTCTGCGGCATGTAGCCGCCCATGCCGGGCTTGAGCTGGAAGACGTGCGCGCGCGCGAGCAGCTCATCGCGATACACCACGAGCTCGCGGCTGAGCTTGCCGTGAAACAGCTCCAGCGCGCGCTCGCTCACCACCTCGCGGTCGAGCGGTTCCCACACGTGGAGCGTCTTGTTCCCGCGAATCTGCAAGATGAAGTTGTGCTCGTGATCCATGTGGTACGGCGTCACGGCCCCAGGGGAGGTCACGAAGATCCAACCCGCGCGGTGGCACATTCCCGGGTCCTTCATGTCGACGAGCGGCTTCACGAAGTCGAGCACCTCGTCCACCAGGCCGCGGTAGACCGGGTCTTGCTGGACGTTGTGCAATGCGAGCCACGCCTGGGCCTTCTCGATCTGCCGGAGCGTCTCGGCGGGCGAGAGCCGCGCGCGGTGCGACTCCGGCGCGAAGACGAAGTTGGTGTCCGGCTTGGCCTGGTCGTTGTGGTGTCGAACCGAGCCCGTCTTCGCGAGCCGATCGCCGAGCTCGACGAGCCGCTCCAGCTTGAGCAGCGGGTGATCCATCAGCTGGTGCTGCACGGCCATCACCTTGAACGGATGGTACGCGCCGATGTCGAAGGTGATGCCGGGGTTGAAGTAGGCCATCTCAGTCTCCCGATGCCGCAGCTCGAGGTCGCACCTCGAGGTTGCGGGTAAAGAAGTCGAGCAGCGCGGGACCCACGAGCGCGGGCTGCGCCTGGAGAAAGTCGCCGTGGCCTGCGTCCGGCACGACGATGAGCGTCTTGGGTTCCCGCGCGGCGTCGAAGAGGCGCTCGGTCTGTTCGCGCGGCACGACCTGGTCGTTCTCGCCGCAGAGCACCAGGAGCGGGCGCGGCGACAAGAAGGCGATCACGTCGCGCGGGCGAAGGGTCTCGAGCGCGCTCCCTGCCCAAGCGTCGGCCCAGAGCGCGGGCAGCTCGCTCAGAACTCCCCAACGCCGGTTCTGGTAGCGCGTCAGCTCGGCTGGCTCCGCGTACGTCCCCGCGAGGACGAGCGCGCGCACACGCGTGTCGCCCGCCGCGACCTGCGTGGCCACCGTCGAGCCTGCGGAGAACCCGAACACGCCAATCTTGTGCGGGTCGACGAGTGGCTCTGCGGAGAGCGCGTCGAGTGCGGCATCGAGTGCCGCGCGCTCGGGCGCGTCCCAGGTCGGCACGCCAGCGCTCTCGCCATGACCGGGCGAGTCGTACACGAGGACGCCGAAGCCATGCGTCGCGAGGAGCTCCGCCTCGGGGAGGAGCTGGGTCCGGTCGGCGCCGCTCCCGTGCAAGAAGATGACGGCAGCCCCGTTTCGCGGAGGGACGAACCAGCCGCGCAGCGTGTCCCCGCGTCCGAAACGAAAGTCGCGCGCGTGCGCGAGCGCGCCGCTCGTGGGCCGCGCGATCGCGCGCCGCTTGGGCCGGTAGTACGCGAGCTCTCGGCGAAACGTGCGCGCGCCGATGGCCAGGGCGAAGAGCGGCGCGCCGAGGGCCACGGCGAGGGCCACGCGTCGCCGCCAGGGAAGCGTCGTCGAGCTCGGGGCGCTCGTGAACACGGAGCTCCTTCACCGACGCGTAAGGTCCAGCTGCACGTACTTGCCGGGCTCGCCCGAGGGCACGAACCACGCCGCGTTGCCTTGCGGATCGCGGCCGAGGCGCGCGCCCGGGACAGGAGGCGTGTCGACGTCGACCACATCCGGCTTCCGCACCGCCGGCTCGGGGAAGAAGCCCGACTCCTGCATCTCGGCGACGCTCTCTTTGTACGCCGCGAGCAGGTGCGCCACGTCGGCCTGATCATGCGCGGTGGTCATGAAGCACGGGAAGCCGTCGTAGATGTGCACGCCGCGATCGCGCAGCATGTAGAAGAGCAGGTCGCCCATCGGCTGCTCGCTCGTCGGGAACGTCTTCCACAGCGACGCGAAATGCTTGATGTGGAGTGGCGCCTGCACCTTCTCGAAGTGCGCATTCATCTCTGCGGCGAAGGCTTGCGTGGTCGCCGTCACCTGCTTCTGCAGCGCGGGGCCCGCGGCCTTCAGGTGGTGGAGCACGGCCTTCACCGCCGAGAGCGCGAGCGGGTGGCGCACGAAGGTGCCCGCAAAATACGTGACGCCGACCGTAGGCACCGAGTCGTCGCCGAACTGCCAGCCGCCACCGTCGAGCGCGTCCATGAGCTCGCGCTTGCCGGCGATGATGCCGACGGGGAGTCCGCCGCCGACGACCTTGCCGTACGACGCCAGGTCGGCGCGGATTCCGAAGTGCTCCTGCGCGCCGCCGGGGCTGGTTCGGAAGCCGGTGATCACCTCGTCGAAGATGAAGACCGTGCCGCTCTTGCGCGTGATCTCGCGCAGCTCATGGAGAAACTCGCGCGGCTGGAAGTCGGGTCTGCGGCTCTGCACCGGCTCGACGAGCACGGCGGCGAGCTCGTTCGCGTGCTGGCGCAGGATCTCCAGGCTCTCCGGCGTGCCGTAGTCGAGCACGAGCACGTTCTCGGCGGTGTTCGCCATGATTCCCGGTGCCGCGGGATACGACTTGAGCTTCTTGGTTCCGCGGACGATCACCTCGTCGAAGATGCCGTGGTACGAGCCGGTGAACATCGCGATCTTGCTGCGCCCGGTGACCGTGCGCGCGATGCGCACGCAGCCCATCACCGCCTCCGAGCCGGTGTTGCAGAACGCGGCGCGATCGAAGCCGGTGAGCTCGCACACCAACTCGGCGCACTCCGCGGCGAGCGGCGTCTGCGGACCGATCTCGTGACCCGATTGGAGCTGCTCGATCACCGCGCGCGTCACGAACTCGGGCTGCCAGCCGAAGAGGTTGCAGCCAAAGCCGTTGAGCGCGTCCACGTAGCTGTTGCCGTCGAGATCCCAGAGCTTCGAGCCCGCGGAACGTTGCACCACGATGGGGTACACGAGCTCCTTCACGCGCGGACGGAAGCCGGTGACCACGCGCGGATCCGCCATGTGGCCCCGGTGCCGCTGCGTGAACGCCTTCGACTTCGCGGTGCGCGCGTTGTAGCGCCGCGTGAAGGCGTCGAGCCGCGCCTGCTGCCGCGGCGTGAGCTCCTCGCCCTTCTTCACGTGAATGCGCGCGATGGCGCCGAAGGCCTTCTTCGGGTCGTAGGTCTCGGGGCCCTTCGGCGTGTCCTCACTCGGCGGCGCGGGCGGCGGAGTGACGACTTCGGCGAGGGGTGCGCGCTCAATGGGCGTCGACGACGCCGCTTGCGATGCGCCAGTGAGCAGCGCGAGCTGCTTCTCCATCAGCCGCAGCTGCTCCGCGACCAGCGCCTGGACGCTCGCGGGGACGGTTGCACTCGCAGCGGGCGTCTGGGTCGGCGTGGCCGCGACGGTGATCGTCGGTGGCGAGACCACGGTGTTTCGCGCGGTCGGCAGCGTCGTCGGTCGGGCGTCGGCCTTCTCCGGCGGGAGCTGGCGGTCGAGGTGCTCGGCGACCGCGGTGATGCTGGGCAGGTTCTCCATCAGGTCGCGGAAGGAGACCTTGGTGCCGAAGCGCTTGCCGAGCGCGAGGGCCATCTGGGTCAAGAAGAGCGAGTCGAAGCCGAGCTCGACGAACGTGGCGCCGAGGTCCGTATCGGCGATGTCGTTGCCGCTGCTCTCCTCGAACAGGGCTTTCACCGACTGCGTGAGCGAGGCGATTCGGTTCGTGCTGGGACTTGGGTTGGGCATGGCGAGCTCGACGGTCTCAATGGTCGGCAACGGCAAAGGCGCCTCAGGCTGCGCGGGCGGCGAAATCCAGAAGCGCTTGCGATCGAATGCGTAGGTGGGCAGCGGGACGCGGAGGCGCCGCCTGCCCGCATGCAGCGCGCTGAAGTCGAGCTCTGCGCCCGCGACCCAGAGCCGACCGACGGCGGTGAGCAGCGCGCGCTCGGGTCGCGAGTCCGCGGTGCCGTCGCCCAAGGAGGCGACGGTCTCGAGGCCGCTCTGGTGCTGACGTGCCAAGCCGCTCAGCGTGGCTCGCGGCCCGCACTCCACGAGCACCGGCGGCGTCGCGCCAAGAAGCGTCTTCACTGCGGGTGAAAAGCGAACAGGCGCCCGGAGGTGGCGCGCCCAGTAATCCGGGTTCTGGGCTTCCTCGGGCGTGATCCAGGTCCCCGTGCACGAAGACACGAAGGGGAGCCTGGGCGCGTGGAGCTCGACGCTTCGGATCGCCTCGCGCAGGGGCGAGACTGCGGGCTCCATCATCGCGGAGTGGAAGGCGTGCGAGGTGCTCAGCCGGCGTGCGGCGATTTGCTCCGTGGCGAGGTGCTGCTCGAGCGAGGCGATCGCCTCGTCGGGCCCGGCGACCACGCAGCGCGCCGGCGAGTTCTCGGCGGCGAGGTCCACGCACTTCGGCAGGCGAGGCAGGAGATCGCGCGTACCCAGCGAGACGGAGAGCATCGCCCCGCGCGGCAGGTTCTGCATGAGCGCGCCACGGAGCGCCACGATTCGAAGCGCATCACGCCGCGACATCACGCCGGAGAGCGCAGCGCACACCAGCTCGCCCACGCTGTGTCCGAGCATCGCAGTGGGCTTCAGGCCCAGGCGCAGCCAGAAGCCAGCAAGCGCGTGCTCGACGACGAAGAGCGCGGGCTGGCTCAGCCGTGTCTCGCGAAGCTCGGCGTCTGCGCGCTCGTCGCCCAAAGGCGCGAGGAGGAGCTCGCGCAGGTCACGCTCGAGGACGGGCGCGAGCTCGGCGGCGCTCGAGTCGATCTCCTCGCGCGCGATGGCGTCGTACTCGTAGAGCGGTCGAGCCAGGCCCGCGTACTGCGAGCCCTGGCCCGGGAAGAGGAACGCGACCTCGCGCGCGCGCGCAGGAGCGTGGCCTTTCAGGATGCTCGGGGTCGACGGCGATCCCAGGACGCGCACGGCTTCGTCCCTGCTCGCGACGAGCGTGACCAGCCTGTGGGGGAAATGCTTGCGCCCGAGCTGAAGCGTGGAGGCGACGTCGGCGAGCTCGAGCTCCGGATGCGATTGCAGGTGGGCTGCGAGCCGAGTGGCCCCCGCCTCGAGAGAGCTTCCCGAGCGCGCGCTGAGCACGAGGAGTTGCGGACGATCGTCGCTCGTTCCACTCGTTCGCGCCGGCGATTCCTCGAGGATGGCGTGCGCGTTGGTGCCGCCGACGCCGAAGGAGCTCACGCCCGCACGCCGCGGCGTCGGACCGCGCGACCAGGGCTTCAGCGCAGCGACGACGTGAAACGGACTCTTGGCAAAGTCGATTGCGGGATTCGGCTTCCGGAAATGCAGCGTCGGCGGGATCTGCTCCGCGTGGAGCGCCAGCGCGGCCTTGATGAGGCCCGTCGCGCCCGCGGCAATCACCAGGTGGCCGAGGTTGCTCTTCACCGAGCCGATGCCGCAGAAGCCGACGTCACTCGTCCCCTCACGAAATGCGCGCGTCAGCGCCTCGACCTCGATGGGATCGCCGAGCGGCGTCGCGGTGCCGTGCGTCTCGATGTAGCCGATGCTTCGCGGATCGACGTCGGCGAGCTCGAGCGCGCGCGAGACGACGGCAGCCTGACCCGCGACGCTCGGTGCGGTGAAGCTGGCTTTGCCGGAGCCGTCATTGTTCGTCGCGATGCCGCGGATGACCGCGTAGATGGTGTCGCCATCTTCTTTCGCGTCGGCGAGGCGCTTGAGGCACACCATCGCAGCGCCGTCGCCGAAGGTGGTGCCCTGGGCGTCGGCGTCGAAGGGTCGGCAGCGACCGTCCGGGGAGAGCATCGCGCCGGCCTGGTGCAGGTAGCCGCTCTGGATGGGCACGTTGATCGATGCGCCGCCGGCGAGCGCGAAGTCGCAGTGGCCGAGTCGCAGGCTGTCGACGGCTTGCGCCACCGCGACGAGCGAGGTGGAGCACGCGCTCTGCACGGTCACGGCTGGGCCGCGCAGATCCAGGCGATGCGCGAGGTGCGTGGCGACGAAGTCGCGCTCGTTGAGCACCATCGCCTGAAACTCGCCGATCTCTTCGATGCGCGCAGGGTTGGGCGCGACGTTCTGCGTGAAGTACGTTGCGTTGTACTTGCCCGCGAAGACACCGACGGCGCCGCGAATGCGCGAAGGCACGTAGCCGGCGTGCTCCATCGCCTCCCACGCGATTTCCAGGAGCACCCGCTGCTGCGGATCGAGGATCGCGGCGTCCTTGGGCTGGATGCCGAAGAACGCCGCGTCGAAGAGCTCTGCGCCGTCGATCACGCCGCGCGCCTTCACGTAGCTGGGGTCGCTTCGCAGCGCCGCAGGGATGCTCGCGTCGAGGTCCGAGTCGGAGAAGCGGCGAATCGATTCCACGCCGTCACAGAGGTTCTTCCAGAGCTCCGCGACGCTGCTCGCGCCAGGGAAGCGGCCGGCCATGCCCACGATTGCGATGTCGTCGAGCGCCTCGCGCGGGCGCGCGCGCGAGGTCCTTTGGGCGATTGAGGGCTGCTGAGAGCCCAGCGCCTGAGCGAGCGAGGCGGCAGTGGGGTGCTCGAAGATGAGCGGCACGGCCACGCGGAGACCTGCTTCGCGCTCGAGGCGCGCCGCGGTCCGAACCGCGAGCAGGGAGGTTCCGCCGAGCGCGAAGAAGTTGTCGAGCGCGCCCACCCGATCGAGCTCCAGCAGCTCGGCCCAGATGGCGCAGAGCTGCACCTCGAGCGGCGTCGACGGCGCGGCGTACGGCGTGTCGAGCTCGGGTCGGGTTCGGTCCGGTGCGGGCAGGGCACTCACGTCGAGCTTGCCGTTGGCCGTGACCGGCAGCCGCTCCAGCCACACGAACGAGGACGGCACCATGAACTCGGGCAGCCTTGCCTGGAGGGACGCCGTCAACGCGCGCGCGTCAATGCCCGCATCGGTGGGCACCACGTATGCGACGAGCTTCTTGTTGCCCGCTGCCGCGCGCGCGATGACGCGACACGAGCGGACCGACGGATGCTGCGCGAGCGCGAGCTCGATCTCCGCGAGCTCGATGCGGAAGCCGCGGATCTTCACCTGGCCGTCGCGGCGGCCGAGGTATTCGATCGCGCCATCGCTGCGCTGACGCACCCGATCGCCGGTTCGATAGACGCGGCCATGACCAAACGGATTGGTTACAAATCGCTCCGCGGTGAGCTCTGGGTGCTTGCGATAGCCGCGCGCGAGGCCGTCGCCGCCGATGAGCAGCTCGCCCTCGGCGCCGAGCGGCGCGAGCTTCCCGCGGGCGTCGACCACGTAGAGGCTCGTGTCTCGAATCGGCCGGCCGATGGGGATCGAACCTGCGGCGACATCGCTTGGCGAGATGTGGTGCGTCGTCGCGAAGGTCGTCGTCTCGGTGGGGCCGTAGCCGTTGCAGAGCTCGAGCTGAGGCAGCGCCTCGAGCGCCTTGCGGACGTGTGGGAGCGAAAGCGCCTCGCCGCCAATGAGCAAGCGGCGAATGCCGCGGAACGTCGAAGGCTCCTCGTCGACCACGGCATTGAAGAGGCCCGCGGTGAGCCACATCGTATCCGCGCCGGTGCGCTGGATTCGCTCGGCCAGGCCGCGCGCGGTGGGAATCGCCTCCGGATGAACGACGAGCTTTCCGCCATTCAGCAGCGGGCCCCAGACCTCGAACGTCGACGCGTCGAAGGCCACGGGCGCGGTCTGGAGAACGGTGACGTGACGATCGAGCTGCGCGAATCCGCCGCGACAAACCAGCCGGCGAATCGCGCGGTGCGGCACCTCGACGCCCTTGGGACGCCCCGTCGAGCCGGAGGTGAAGAGCACGTAGGCCAGGGAATCCGGAATCGCGGGCGAGGCGAGCGGAGCGGCGTCGCCGTCGAGAGTGGTTTCGTCGAGGAGCAGCCAGCGACACGGGCGTTGCGGCAGTTGCTCGCGCGCGGCGCGCCGCGTGATCACCACCTCGGCGTCGACGTCGTCGAGCATCCCCGCGAGTCGGTCGCGTGGGTACGTGGGATCCAGCGGCACGTACGCGCCGCCGGCCTTCGAAATCGCGAGCAGCCCCACCACGAGCTCGGCCGAGCGCTCCAGACAAATGCCGACGCAGCTCTCGAGGCCGACGCCGAGCTGGCGCAGCTTGCGCGCGAGCGCGGTGGAGCGGCGATCGAGCTCGGCGTAGGTCAGGGTCGCGTCATCGGCGATCACTGCGATCGCGTCGGGCGTCTGCGCGGCGATCTCTGCAAAGAGCTCGGGAACGGTCGTGCCGCGGCGACCGTCGTCAACGGACGTCTGGTTCCAGGTATGGACTTGCAGCTCGCGCTCGGCGTCGCTCAGCAGCTCGATCGTCGCGAGGGCTTCGCCGCTCTTCAGCGCAGCGAGCGCGCGCGCGATGTTGGCCGTCAGCCGCTCGGTCGCGTCGGTGTCTGCGATCGCACGCGCGCAGCGCACCGTGAGCCGCGAGCCGTCGAGCGCCATGCCGACCGTCGCGCCCGATGCCGCGAGCGCTTCCTCCAGGTCCTGCGCACGCTCGACGACGAGCGTCTCGAGCTTCACTTCGTCGCCTTTGAGCTCTTTGAGCTCTGTGACGGAAATGAACGGCGCATCGCGAAGAGCCGCCGAGGCGACGTCGATCAGCTCCTTGGCGGAACCGTCGAGCTTCAGCGCAATGCGGACGGGCGCGAGCTGCAGCGTGCCCGCGTCGTCGCGACGCGCGATGCCGAACACAGGCTCAGCCTCGGCTGCGTGGATGCCGAGCACCAGCGCCCACGCTGCCACCAGCGGGCCGTCGACACCGTCGAGCGAGCTCGAGCTCCAGCCTTCGAGCACTGCACGCGTGCGCCGGAGCGTCGTCGAGAGTCCCTCTCCCAACGCGCGCCGCCACGTTCCAGCTCTATCAATCTCATCCGAGCGCATGGTTGCCTGGCCGAGGGGCAAGCTGGTGCAGCCCCGTCGGTCCGGCAAGTGCGCGCACGTCGTTTCTGCGCTCGATGCTCAACGCATCAGAGGAAGTAGTCCGGCAGGAGCTCGGCGCCCTCGACGAACTGGTACTTGGAGAAGTCCTTCACGCCATCCGCACGGAGGACGTCTTCATCGATGCAGAAGTTGCCGGTGAAGCTCCGGCTGGGCTTGGTGAGGATGGCGTAGGCCGCGTCGGCCATGATGTCGGGCTTGCGGCTGCTGCGCATGACCTCGTCGCCCCCAAGCAGGTTCTGGACGGCCGAGGTGGCGATGACGGTCTTCGGCCAGATGGCGTTGACGGCGATGCCCTGGTCCTTGAGCTCCTCGGCCATGCCCAGCACGCACATGCTCATGCCGTACTTGGCCATGGTGTAGGCGACGTGCGGTGCGAACCAGCGCGCCTCCATGTTCAGCGGCGGCGAGTTGTTGAGGATGTGCGGGTTGCTCGACTTCTCGAGGTACGGGATGCACGCGCGCGAGCAGGCGAACGTCCCGCGGGTGTTGATGCCGTGCATGAGGTCGAAGCGCTTCAGGGGCGTGTCCACGGTGCCCGTGAGGCTGATGGCGCTGGCGTTGTTAACCAAAATGTCAATACCGCCGAACGTCTCCGCCGTCTTCTGCACGGCGGCCTGGATCTGCGCCTCGTCGCGGATGTCGCAGACGCAGGGCAGGGCCTTGCCGCCGGCCTTCTCGATGTCCTCGGCCGCGGTGTAGATGGTGCCCGGCAGCTTGGGGTGGGGCTCGGTGGTCTTGGCGGCGATGGCGATGTTGGCGCCGTCGCGCGCGGCGCGCAGGGCGATGGCCAGGCCGATGCCGCGGCTCGCGCCGGTGATGAACAGCGTCTTGCCCTTCAAGCTCGACATGACTCGCTCCGGGGTTGGGCGTGGGTGGCGACGTTCGTAGCACGGCACCCTGTGCGCGCGCAGCGCTCACGAGCAGGAACATCGGGCAGAATGCGCCCATGCGCGTGTTGACGGTGAACGCGGGCTCGAGCTCGCTCAAGTGGTCGCTCATCGAGACGCCGTCGCTGCAGGTGCTCGCGGCGGGGAACGAGTCGCTTCCGCCGGGGCAGGAGCCGGACCTCGCGCCCGTGCTCGCGCGCGCGGGGAAGGTCGACGCGGTCGCGCACCGCGTGGTGCATGGCGGTACGCGCTTTCGTCAGACGGCGAAGATCGATCGCGAGGTCCGAGAGACGCTCGACGCGCTCAAGCAGGTCGATCCGCTGCACGCGCCGCCCGCTCTCCAGGGCATCGACGCGGCGATGCGCGCGTTTCCTGGCGTGCCCGAGCTCGCGTGCTTCGACACTGCGTTTCACGCCACGATCTCGGAGGCCGCTGCCACGTACGCCATTCCGCACGCGTGGACGGAGAAGTGGGGCCTGCGTCGGTTCGGCTTTCACGGTTTGAGCGTGACGCACGCGGTGCGTCGCGCGCCGGAGCTGGTGGGCCGGCCGCTGGAGCGCATGGTGGTGCTGCACCTCGGGAGCGGCTGCTCGCTCACGGCGGTGCAGGGCGGCAAGTCGGTCGACACCACGATGGGTTTCACGCCGCTCGAGGGCCTGGTGATGGCCACGCGCTCGGGGACCATCGATCCCGGACTGATGCTGCATGTGCTTCGCGAGGGCGATCTCACGGTCGACGCGCTCGATCACGGGCTGGAGCGCGAAAGTGGATTGCTCGGTGTGTCGGGCGTGAGCGGCGATCTGCGCGAGGTGCTCACGGCGGCGGCGTCGGGCAACGCGCGCGCGAAGCTCGCCTACGGCGTCTTCATCGTCTCGCTGCGGCGAATGCTGGGGCAGATGCTGTCGGCGCTCGACGGTCTCGATGCGCTCGTCTTCACCGGCGGCATCGGCGAGCACAGCGCGCCTGTTCGCCGCGATGCGCTCGCCAAGCTCGGCTGGCTCGAGGTGAAGCTCGACGACGCGAAGAACGCCTCGGCCAAGCCCGACGTCGACATCTCCGCGAGCGAGAAGGGGCCGCGCGTGCTGGTCATCGAGGCGCGCGAGGATCTCACGATGGCTCGCGAAGTCGTCGCCGTGCTCGGCTGATCAGCCCTTCCAGGCCCAGTCGCGCACCTCGGGCATGTCCTCGCCATGCTCGTGCACGTACGCCTTGTGGTGGATGAGCTTGTCGCGCATCAGCTCCTTCACATAGGCGCCCTTGGTGCCCAGCCGCGGCACGCGATCGATCACGTCGCTCACCAGGTTGAAGCGGTCGAGCTGATTGAGGACGACCATGTCGAACGGCGTCGTGGTGGTGCCTTCTTCTTTGTAGCCGCGCACGTGCAGGTTGTGGTGGCCGTGCCGCTTGTAGGTGAGCCGGTGAATCAGCCACGGGTAGCCGTGGTACGCGAAGATGACGGGCTTGTCCGAGGTGAAGAGCGCGTCGTAGTCGGTGTCGCTGAGGCCGTGCGGGTGCTCGGTGGGCGGCTGCAGCTTCATGAGGTCGACCACGTTCACCACGCGCACGCGCAGCTCGGGCAAGTGCTTGCGCAGGATGTCCACGGCCGCGAGCGTCTCCAGCGTGGGAACGTCGCCGGCGCAGGCCATGACCACGTCGGGCTCGGCGCCCTGGTCATTGCTGGCCCAGCCCCAGATGCCCACGCCCTTGGTGCAGTGCACGACCGCGGATTCCATGTCGAGGAACTGCGGCGCCGGCTGCTTCCCGGCGACGACGACGTTCACGTAGTGCCGGCTGCGCAGGCAGTGGTCCATCACGCTGAGCAGCGTGTTCGCGTCGGGCGGCAGGTACACGCGGATCACGTCGGCCTTCTTGTTCACCACGTGGTCGATGAAGCCGGGATCCTGGTGCGAGAAGCCGTTGTGGTCCTGCCGCCACACGTGGCTGGTGAGCAGGTAGTTGAGCGAGGCGATCGGCCGCCGCCAGGGGATGTGGCGCGTGACCTTCAGCCACTTCGCGTGCTGGTTGAACATCGAGTCCACGAGGTGGATGAAGGCCTCGTAGCAGCTGAAGACGCCGTGTCGACCCGTGAGGAGATAACCCTCGAGCCAGCCCTGGCAGGTGTGCTCGCTGAGGATCTCCAGCACGCGTCCGTCGGGCGAGAGGTTCTCGTCGAGCGGCGAGCGCTCCGCCATCCACTCTTTTCCCGTGGCCTTGATGACGGCGTCGAGCCGGTTCGAGGCGGTCTCGTCTGGACCGACCACGCGGAAGTTCTTCTGCTCGGCGTTCTTCTCGGCCACGTCGCGCAGGAAGCCGCCGAGCACGCGCGTGGCCTCCGCGGTGGCGGTGCCGGGCTTTTCGACCTTGACGGCGTAGCTGCGGAAGTCCGGCAGGTGCAGGTCGCGCAGGAGCAAGCCGCCGTTCGCATTTGGGTTCGCGCCCATGCGGCGCGTGCCGGCGGGCGCGAGCGCGGCGAGGTCGGCGCGCAGCTTGCCGCGCTCGTCGAAGAGCTTCTCGGGCTGGTAGCTCTTCATCCACTTCTCGAGCAGCTTGAGGTGCTCGGGCTTCGTGGCGAGCTCGGCGAACGGCACCTGGTGCGAGCGCCACGTGCCTTCGACCTGCTGCCCATCGACGTCGTGCGGCCCCGTCCAGCCCTTGGGCGAGCGGAGCACGATCATCGGCCAGCGCGGACGCTCGCTGTTCTTTCCGCTGCGCGCCTGCTGCTGGATCTCGCGGATGCGCGCGAGCACCTTGTCGAGCGTGGCGGCCATGAGCTGGTGCATCGCCGCGGGCTCGTGGCCCTCGACGTAGAACGGCTCGTGGCCGAAGCCGCGCAGGAGCGCGTCGAGCTCCTCGTGTGGGATGCGCGCGAGCACGGTGGGGTTGGCGATCTTCCAGCCGTTGAGGTGGAGGATGGGCAGCACCGCGCCGTCGCGCGCCGGATTCAAGAACTTGTTCGAGTGCCAGCTCGTCGCCAGCGGGCCGGTCTCCGCCTCGCCGTCGCCGACGACGCAGGCCACGAGCAAATCCGGGTTGTCGAAGGCGGCGCCGTACGCGTGCGAGAGCGCGTAGCCGAGCTCGCCGCCCTCGTGAATCGAGCCCGGCGTCTCCGGCGCGGCGTGGCTGGGAATGCCGCCCGGGAACGAGAACTGACGGAAGAGCTTCCGCATGCCCTCGGCGTCCTGGGTGATGTCCGGGTAGAGCTCGGTGTAGCTGCCCTCGAGGTACGTGTTCGCCACGACCGCCGGTCCGCCGTGGCCCGGTCCGGCGATGAAGATGGCGGAGAGATCGCGCGCGCGGATGGTGCGGTTCAGGTGCGCGTAGAGGAAGTTCAGCCCCGGCGTGGTGCCCCAGTGGCCGAGCAGGCGCGGCTTCACGTGCGCGAGCGTGAGCGGCTCGCGCAGGAGCGGGTTGTCGAGCAGGTAGATCTGCCCGACGGAGAGGTAGTTCGCGGCGCGCCAGTAGGCGTCGAGCTTCTCGAGCTCGTCCGGCGAGAGGACGTGGGGCGTGGGCTGGGTCATGGCGCGGCGACGGTAGAGGAGCCGCTGCGTTCATCTCAAGCGAGAATCGCGTGTCGCGTCATCAAGCGGGCGACGGCACCCGCGCAGCGCGCAAGGCCAGCTCGATCAGCCTCGACTGCGACAGCGTGAGCCCGCGCAAGAGCACCCGGTGCCCCAGCGCGACGTGTCGCGTGACGAGCTGCTGCAGCTGCACCAGCGCGAAGGGCGTGATGGTCCGGGCGCGGCTGAGCTCCACCACCACCGCGGCGCTGTCGGCGAGCCGATCCACGAGCGCGGCGAGGGCGTCCACGTCGGTGGGCTGCACCTCGTCTTCGACTCGAATCGTCGAAGCCGATTCCGCGTTGGAGATGGTGGGGGTCATGCGTCCGGAAGCTCGCAATTCATGTGCCCATCGAGAAGCCGCGAGGTTGCGAGCGCAGGCGTGGCGCCACGCACGGCTTGCGCTGCGGTCTGTGCAAGCGCTGCATCTTCGACGCATTGCAGCGGGCGCGAACCCGCGAGTCAGAGCCGCCTGCTACGAATGGAGCATGCCCGATGCGGACTGGTGGGAGCAGGCGCCGCGCGACGACCTCGGCGTCGCCGTCCGCGACGTGCCGCACCTCGAGGCCGAGCTGCGGCGGCTGCGCTCCACGCTCTTGCGAATCGCCGACGTCATCGACGACGCGCGGAGCTGGGAGAGCCTGCGCATCGCTGCCCGCGCCGCACGGTCATTGGCGCAGGACGCACTCAACCCCAGGCGCCGCTAGCTGAGATCGACCTCTTCGCCGACGGGCGCGCCGATCATGTACGCGACCACGGGCGGTCCCAGGTCCTGCACGGTCTGCATGGGAATGGGCTTGAGCCCCGAGAGCGGGCCCGCGCGCTGCAACGTCGCCTCGGTGCAGAGCACCTGGCCTTCGACCGCGAGCGAGGCCATGCGCGCGGCGATCTTCACGCCCGAGCCCACCACACCGAGGTCGCTGTGCTCGGCGGTGCCGAGCTTGCCCAGCGTCACCAGCCCGGAGTGCAGCCCGATGCGCAGGCCGACGCGCCGGTTGCCGAGCTGCAGGCCCGTGGCCTTTTGCTGGAGGGCGAGCGCCGTCTCCACGGCCTTGGCGGCGTCGCCCTCGGTGCCGAGCGCGGGGCTCCACAGCGCCAGCAATCGGTTCGCGTAGAGCTCGACCAGCGAGCCGCCGTGGTGCTGGACCACGTCCACCAGCGTGGCCCAGGTGCGGTTCAAGCCCGCAACGAGCTCCGGCGCCGAGAGGCGCCCGGCCAGATCATCGAAGTCCTGCAGCTGCGCGTAGAGCAGCGTGACCTGCACCAGCTGGCCCTCCACGGGGAGCACCAGCGTCCCGTCGTCGGCGGCCTTCTGCAGGGCGGGTGGCAGGAAGCGGTCGCGCACCATCCGGCTGCGCTGCTCGTCCTTCGCGCGCGCGAGCTGGGCGCCGTCCTCGATGCGCAGGGCGATGAGATCGGCGAGGCCGGTGAGGTCCTTCTGGTGCTGCAGGCGAATGGGCTGGGTGGCGTCAATGTGCAGCGCGCCCACCACGCGAGAGCGGCCGAGCAAGGGCAGGGTGATGGCGCTCTGCACGCCGTGCTCGCGCACCAGCCGGCTCGCGCCCAGCAGCGGGTCCTGCTTGGCGTCGTCGGTGACCATGGGCGCGCGCTGCGCCTGTGCGGCCTCGATGCGCGCGCGCGGAACGGTCTCGCCCGTCTGGCTGCGCAGGCCACGCACCGCCTTGCGGCCGTCGTCGAGCACCAGCGCGGCGCTGTCCAGCCGCATCACGTCGAGCAGCGCCTCGAGGATGCGCATGGGATCGCCGTCGAGGGGCAGGCGCTTCTGCAATTCGACCAGGGCGCGGTCGCCGGTGGGCGCGGGGCCCTGGGTGGTGCGGCCCTGGGCGTCGTCCATCGACACCTGGACGGTCTTCTGCGACGCATCCCGCTCGGGCTCCGGCTCCGCGCCCGGCGTGCTCCGCGGCCGCATCGGGCCCGGGCCGGCGCCGTTGGGCGTGACCTCGGCGAGCACGGTGAGGTCGCCGTAGTACCAGCGCCGCAGCGCGGCCTGCACTGCGCCCGGGCTGGCCAGGTACACGGTGACCGCGCGCGCCTTGGTGAGCTCCTTCACCCGCGGCTCGATCTCCGGATTGAGCGGCACCGCGGCGATGACGTGGATCTCGTTGGTGGCCGCGTTCTTCGCGAACGGCAGCACGCGCAGCTCCTCGGCGGTGCGCGCGGGGATCTGGTCGATGAGCGCCTGGTCGAAGGTGACCTTGACGACCTTGTCGCTCTTCACAAAGCGCGTGCCATAGAGCTCGGCGAACGTGCGCAGGAAGTCCACCTCGCGCACCAGGTTCAAGCGCAGCAGGGCGTCACCGAGGAAGCCGCCGCGCTCGCGCTGCAGCCCCTTGGCCTGCTCGACGGCGCCGCCTTGCAGGAGCCCCGCAGCCTGCAGCGGCTCGAGAATGGTGGCGTCGGGGATGCTCTCTGCGGTGTCGGGCTCGCGCTCGGGCGCGCGACGGTCGCTGAAGGTCTCCGGCTCGAGCGCCGCCGGGATGGGCGTGGGCCCCGTGCCCGAGACGGGCGAGGAGCCCGAGAACGGCTGCAGCGGCGTCGCGATCTTGCCGGGCGCGCGCAGCGGCGTCACCGGCGAGCCATTGGCAGGCGAGGGCGGGGCCTGGCGCTGCGCGTGGAGGGCTGCCGCCGAGAGCGCCTCCGCGGGATAGAAGCGCCGAACGGCCGCGCGGATGGTGCCGCGCAGCGCGAGGATGCCCTGCACCGAGCCTACGCCGGTCTTCTGCTTGAGCTCGTCGAGCACCGCGGTCACCGGCTCGGCGATGGCCACCGTGAGCCCGCCGTCGGCCGGGCTGAACGCGAGCGGCGCCACGCAGTACTGCTCGGCGAGCGCGGCGGGCAGCTTGGCCACGGCCTGCGCGGGGAGCTTCGACTTCGCGAGCGTGTCGCCGGTGATGTACTTGTAGCCGCTCGTGCCGGCGATGAAGCGCAGCAGGGTGCGCTCCTCCACGAAGCCGGCCTGTACCAGCTTGTCGAAGAGCAGCTCGCCCTCGGTGGGAATCCACTGCAGCGCCTGCTCGAGCTGCGCCGGCTGGAGGAGCCCGCGCTCGGCCATGGTCTTGAGCTGGGCCGTCGCGGTGCCGCCGCCTGCGCTGGGCGGCCGCGCCTCGCTGGGCGCACTCGCGGGCACCTCGCCCGAGCGCGGCCCCGGCTTGCGCCGCATCGTCGGGTCGAGCACGGCCACCGCCGCGTCGGCGAACTCCTGCACCGACGCGAAGCGATCCTCGCGCCGCTTCGCCATGGCCCGCGCCAGCACCTCCTCGAGCGCCGGCGGCAGCGAGGCCACCAGGCTGCGGATGGGCGGCGCCGGGTCGGAGACGATCTTGAAGAGCGTGTCGGTGGGCGTGGCCGCCTCGAACGGGTTGCGCCCGGTGAGGCCCTCGTAGAGCACGATGCCCAGCGAGAAGATGTCGGTGCGGAAGTCGAGCTCCTGGCCGCGGGCCTGCTCGGGGCTCACGTACCAGACGGAGCCCAGCACCTGGCCCGTCGCGGTGAGGTTGGCGTCCTGGCCCTGGCGCTTGGCCGCGCCGAAGTCGAGGAGCTTCGCGGTCTCGCCGCCCTCGCTGGTCTTGGCGATGAAGATGTTCGCAGGCTTGATGTCGCGGTGGAGCACGCCGATCTTGTGCGCAGCGGCGAGCGCGCTGCCGATGCCCTCGATGATCGGCGCCATCTCCTTCGCCGTGAGCGGCCGCTTCTTGATGCGCGTGGCCAGGTCCTCGCCCTCGAGGTACTCCATCGCCAGGTACGGCGAGCCATCCGGCAGGACGTTGAAGTCGAGGACCTCGCAGATGTGCCGGTTGCGCAGGCGGCTGGTGACCTCTGCCTCGCGGCGGAAGCGCTCCAGGTACGTGGGATCGGCCTGCAGGTCGTGGAGCAGCACCTTCACCGCGCAGCGGCGGTTCAGGCGCAGGTGGCGCGCCTCGTACACCGAGCCCATGCCGCCCGCGCCAATGAGCCGCACGATGCGGTATGCGCCGCCCACCTCCTGCCCGATGAGAGGGTCGACCCCGGCGAGGATGGGAGAATCGATCGGGGCTTGCTCTGCCATGGCCTCGGCGAAGGCTCCTCTGGATGATGCAGCTTGCTCGCGGCGGGCGGCTGCCGGCGCGGTCCGCTCCTGCGTAAGCGTACAAAATCCGGGCGGGTTCGAGGAGCCTGCAGGCAGGCCGGCGCGCCCATGTCGCTTGACAGCAAAGGGCGGCCGTGGCCACCCCGTGTCGGAACGGAAATTGGAAAACGAGGATTTCGCCACGGCGCGATCGCCGCGAGCGCTCGATCGGGCGCTACGGCTCCTCGGCGGCCAGCGCGCGGATGGCGCTGGAGATGTCGCCGAGTTGGGGCACGGAGGCGTGCTCGAGGTTGTCGGCGAGGCCAATGCCGGGCACGAACTTTCCCGCGAGCAGCCGAGGCGGCGCAGAGAGCTTGTAGAACAGCCCCTCCACCGTGCGCCGCACGAGGTGCTCGCCGAAGTTGGTGACCTCGGTGTCCTCGTTCACGAAGAGCACGCGCGACGTCTTCTCGATGCTGGCCTTGATCGCGTCCCAGTCGTAGGGCCAGAGCGTGCGCAGGTCGAGGACCTCGGCCGAGATTCCGTCGGCGGCGAGCTCGTCCGCGGCCTTCTTGCACAAGGGCAGGGTGCGGCCGTAGCTCACCACGGTCACGCGGTCGCCCTCGCGGACGACCTTCGCCTTGCCGATCGGCACCTCGAACGCCTCGAGCCCCGCGGGCCACTGCGCCTTCCACTGGCTGCGATCGCCGAGCGGCGCGTCGATGAGCTTGCTGAGCGCCTTGGGATCGTCGGGCTCACCGGGGATGCGCTCCTCGCCCTGGATGCGCAACAGCGCCTTGGGCTCGAGGTACATCACCGGGTTCTGCTCCTTGCACGCGGCGATCATCAGGCCGTACGCGTCGAGCGGCGTCGACGGCATCACGATCTTCCAGCCGGGAATGTGCGTGGCCGTCGCGTCGAAGGAGTGCGAGTGGTAGATGCTGCCGCGGATGCCCGAGCCCACGGGCGTCTTCACCACCATCGGCAGGTTCCAGTCGCCGGCCGAGCACCAGTACATGTTGCCTGCGAGCTTGAGCAGGTCGATGGTGTTGTAGATGTAGTCGCAAAACTGAATCTCGGCGACGGGCCGGCCACCGCCCATGGCGATGCCCATGGCCATGCCGATGATGCCGCGCTCGTCGAGCGGCGAGTTCCACGTCGTCTTCAAGCCCTGCGTCACGGTGAAGACGCCACCCAGCGGCGGCCCCACGTCCTCGCCGAAGATGTCGGAGACACCGAGGTTCTCCTCGGCAAAGTGCAGCGCCATGCGCACGGCCTGGGCCATATTCGCCATGGCTTACTCCCGCTCCTTGTAGATGAACTTCCAGATGTCGGAGCCCTCGGGTTGCGGCTCGTCGCGGACCTGGCGGGCCTGCTCGGCGAGGGTCTCCACCCACTTCTTGCGGATGCCGTCCATCTGCTCGCGGGTGAGGACGCCGGCCTGCTCCAGGTAGCGCTCGTAGTTGGCGATGCAGTCGGCCTCGTTGGCCACGAAGTTCGCGCCGCTGGCGGAGGAGTGGCCATAGAGCCGGCTCACCATGGCCTCCATCAGGAACGGCTTGCGCTCCTTGCGCACGTAGGCCATCGCCTCTTCCAGCTCGAGGTAACAGTTAACCGGATCGTTACCATCGATGGTCTTGCTTCGGATGTTGAAGGCCTTGCCGCGGTCGGCGACGTGCTTCTCGCCGTGCTGCCCCTGCGCCGCGGTGGAGATGCCCCACTGGTTGTTGGTGACGATGATCAGCAGCGGGACTTCGTTGCCCGGGCGCGAGCTCCACACCAGGCAGCTGGCGAAGTCGCCTTCCGCCGTACCGGCGTCGCCTCCCGTCACGATGCTGATGCCGTCGCCGCCGTGGCGCTTCTGCATCCACGCGGTGCCCGGCGCCATCGAGTACTGCACCTCGATGGGCGAGCTCACCGGCGCGATGTTCCACTCCTTCTTCGAGAAGTGGCCCGCGAAGTTGCGGCCGCGCGAGTACGGATCCGTGGCGGTGTTCTTCATCTGCCGCAGCGCGCCGATGGGCTCCTCGCCCAGCGCGAGCACGGTGCCGCTCTGGCGGTAGTGCGCGTGCAGGTAGTCGTAGGCCGGGCCCTGGCCCTTCTTCATCAGCAACCCGAGGGGGACGTTGAACGCCTCCTCGCCGGGGCCGCCGATCCAGAAGTACCCGTGGCCCTGCTTGTACATCTGGATGAGCCGCTCCTCGAGGGCGCGGGCCTCCACCATCAGCTCGTGCATGCGCACCAGGAGCTCGCGGGGAAGCGGCAGGGCCGCACCGGAGGCCTTGGTGCGTGGCTTCGTGTTCGAGGCGACGTGGTCCATGTCGGGCGCCAATTAGCAGGTTGGGCCGCGCCGGTATAGCAATGCGGCGCGGGCAATTCAGCCACGCGCTGCGTCGAAGATCAGCGCTCCCAGAGCTGGAAGACGTGCATCTCTTCCTGGCGCCAGCTCTTGGCGAACGGCTTTCCGAAGCGCTGCCAGGTCACGATGGGCGCGAGCTCCAGCCGCCCGATGACGCCTACCAGCGCCTCGAAGATCTCCGCCTCGCGGAACCGGAAGCGGTTCACCGACACCCGCTGGATGAGCTCCGGCGACGCGAACGCGAACCCGTAGCCCACGCGGCCCGCAACCTCGAGCCGATCCACGCGGTCGAAGCCGCCGGTGTGCTCGAAGAAGCGCGGCGGCCTGGTGGCAGCGAGCTCCGAGAACGGCTGCAGCGCTTCGGCGAGCGCGTCGCGGACGAGCCCGGTCCGCGCGTCGGCCGTGGTGAACCTGGCGCGCGCGGTGCCGTAGCCGATCCGCAGCGGCGGCAGGTGCAGGGGCACGCCGCGATCTTCGAGGACGATGTCGCCGGTGCGCGTCTCGAAGGCGCCCTTGCCCTGGCTCTCGTACTCGCTCGCGGGCGGCATCGAGGCCGGATCGAATACCGCGCGCAGATAGTCCTCGTGCGCGGGGAACTGGGTGCGCTCCTCGGGCGCGTCGGGATCCAGCACGGCCGCGGGATCTTCGCGATCCTCGAACGCCCGCCAGCGAGAGAAGTGGCCCTCGCGCACCGGGAGCGCGCCGCCGAGCGCCTGGACCAGCTCGCGCAGCGCCGCCAGGGGCTCGACCAGGTTGTGCACGCGGAGGCGCAGCGTGCGCTCGCCGAGGAAGGGCTCGTCGCAGTGGCAAGGCTCCTCGGCCTCGGCGCGCGCGGCGTCGTGCGACCACTTGTCGAGGATGGCCTGGGCCGTCTCGAGCTGCGCGTCGGTGAGCTTGGGCTCGAAGGCCAGCGCCGCGAGCAGCTGATCGCCGGGGCCCGCACCTCGGAAGACCGGGTGCTCCAGGCCTCCGCGCGGCGTGAGGTGGGCGGGTGCGGACATGGCGGCTCATCTACTGCCGGAAGGCGCCGATGTCGACCCGTCGCGAGGCCAACCACCCCCCGACCGATCGCAAGAATTCACAGGGCAGGGACGATGCGCCTGGGTGGAGCATGCAAATGTTCTCTTCATCGAGTTGGAGTGAACGCATACACCCTGTGAACTTCGGAGGGGACGCTCGCGGGGGGTTGACGAGGCATCGTGAAGGACGGACGGCAGTCGGTGGTGGTGGTGGCTCCGGGGGAAGTGCGGGAGGCGGTCCGCGAGATCCTCGAAGGCGCCGCCTTCCGGGTCGGAGAGGCGCCGGACCTTGCAGCGGCCGAGCGGTTGCTGCCTCAAATCGAGCCACCTGCGGTCCTGCTCGTGGACGAGGCGCACCAGGACACGCTCGCGCCGTTCATCGCCGCGCTGCAGCGGCTGCGGCCCCTCGACGCCCACCTCCTGCCGGTGGTGCTCATGGCGAGGGTGAGCCTGAACCTGGCCGGCGTCCGCGAAGCGGTGGCCAAGCCGCTCGACCCTCCGCTGCTGGTGGAGGTCGTCCAGCGCCTGCTGGAAGGCCTGTAGCCGCTCGCGCAGCCTTCACGCCTGAAACGGAATTCAGGCGTGCATCGCGGTGTTGAAAGGGAGGGCCTGCCCGTCGCTCGACTTTTGGGGCGGTTGTGGGCTAGGTCAAGCTACCGCTCGCATTGAAGCGGCATGGCGGCGACGAACGCCGCTCTGTAACGAAGAAAGAAGACGAAGAACGATGGCTACCGGTACGGTGAAGTGGTTCAACGACGCGAAGGGCTTTGGTTTCATCCAGCAGGACGACGGTGGTGAGGACGTGTTCGTCCA
>JAFEBB010000095.1 GCA_018266075.1 Deltaproteobacteria bacterium
AGAGGCGCGTCGTCGCGTGCTTGGGATCCGAGTTGGCCCTCGCGCGTCCCGGGCGACTAACCGCGCAGCTCGTCGCAGTGCGCGATGAAGTTGCCGACCTCGGCCGCCACGCGCTCGCGCTCGACGTCGAGCGGCAGGATGTGTCCCGAGTGTGCCAGCTTCACCACGCGCATCGGCGGCGGGTGCATCTTGCCGATGAGCCGATGCACGCCGGACTCGCTCACGGTGTGGTCCTGACCGCCGAAGAGCACGAGCGTTCGCGCGCGGACCTCGCTCGCCGCCTCGCGCGCCTCGCCCATCAACCGCAGGACCTCGACCGCCAGGTGCGTGGGCACGCGATCCATGTACGGCGCCGTCGACGCCGCCTCTTGATCGACCAACCCCACGCCGCCCTTGCGAATGAAGGGGATCCGTCGGGCGAGCGGCAGGTAGCGGAACGCGTTGAAGAAGAACTGGATCTGCGAGCTGAACTGCGCCGCGGGCGCGAGCAACGTGAGCGACGCGAGCTGATCCGGCCGCTCGCGCGCGAGGAGCAACGCGAGCATCGCGCCCATCGAGAGACCGACGACGTGCGCGGGCTCCTTGTTCGCCATGCGATCCAGGGCGGCGCGCGCGCTGCCGAACCAGTCGGCCGCGTTGGTCTGACCGAGGACCTCCGGCGAGAGGCCATGTCCGGCGATGCGCGGCCCGACCGCGTGGTACCCGCGCCGCGAGAGCGCCTCACCCAGCGGCCGCACTTCGAACGGCGTCCCGGTGAAGCCGTGCAGGAGCAGCACCGGTCGCCCCGAGCCGAGCTCGAACGGGAGCGTGCGCGGATCCGTGGCGAGATCGCGCGTTCTTGGTCGGCTCGGGCTGAACAAGCTCATGCGCTTTCGGTTCCTGGTTCCTTGTTCCTGGTTGCAGTGCGCCGGAGGCTCCTTTTATAGCGTGCGTCCGCTCTCTGGATCCGAACAACCAGGAACCAGGAACGAGGAACCAGGAACTCAAATGGCCGAGAACCCGCAACCGCAGCAGCTGCAGATCAACCTCGACGAGGAGACCGCCCAGGGCACGTACTGCAACCTGGCGCTGCTCTCGCACTCCGAGAGCGAGTTCACCTTCGACTTCATCTACGTGCAGCCCCAGCAGCCGAAAGCCAAGGTCCGCGCGCGGATCATCACCAACCCCGCGCACGCCAAGCGGCTGGCCCAGGTGCTGGCCGAGAACATCGCGCGGTATGAAGCGCGCTTCGGCGAGATCAAGCTGCAGTCGCCGCCGCCGGATATCGCTCCGCGGCACTAAATCGATCGCCTGGCGATCGCCGCGACGACAACCCAAAGCGGTACCCCCGAGCCTTTCCGCGGGCATCGGCGCGTGCGCGGGCGCGGCACGCCGGTTGCTCTACGGCCGCGCGTCTCACACGCGCCACGGGCGCACAACCAAGGGGGAGAACAATGGAAGCGTCGTTTGCTGCTGCTGCACCCAAGCCGACCACGAAGCTCGCGGTCTACTCGATCATCGAGAAGGAGGGCATGGACCGCGCCTACTGGACCAAGGTCGGGGCCGCGTTCAAGAACCGCGACGGCTCGTACAACATCCACCTCGATGCGCTGCCCTGCAACGGCAAGCTGCACCTGCGCGAGGTGGACCCGAACCGTCCGCGCATGAGCGAGCGGCAGGTCGAGGGGGTGCAGGGATGATTCGCGCCCTCATCGTCACGATGGCTCTGGCCCTCTCGTCGAGCGCGCTCGCGGCGGGTCACCGTCCGCCCCCGGCGCCGCCGGTTCAGGGCGTGGTGAACCTCAACACCGCCAGCGCCAAGCAGCTCGCGCTGCTCCCCGGCGTCGGCCCCAGCCGCGCCAAGGCCATCCTGGCCTATCGGGAGAAGAACCACTTCACCAAGACCGAGCAGATTCGGCAGGTGAAGGGCGTGGGCAAGGGCGTCTTCAAGAAGATCGCCACGCACCTCGCCGTGAGCGGGCCGAACACGCTCGCGCGCATCCAGTAGTCGCAAGGCGTCGTCGGCGCGGAGCGGGCCCGAAGTGGGTCGGCTCCGCGCCGCTTTGCGGGTGTCGCTGGACGCTTCGCAGACGAAGCTGCTACAAGCTCGGCCGCCGCTGGGTGCCCATGTTGGGGAAAAGGGAAGCCGGTCCAATTCCGGCGCGGTCCCGCCACTGTAGCCGGGCATCACAGAAGTGAGCGGCGTCGGAACCACTGGCCGAACAGGCTGGGAAGGCCGGCGTCGCGGGGCTCGCGAGACGTTCGCGCGCCCCACCCGGGAGCCAGGAAACCTGCCCGGCGGCCGTGCCCGATAGGGCCGAATTGCCTTCTCTCTTCGGAAGAGAGAGCGGAAGGCGGATGCGCACCCTTCGTCTGCTTCCGCTGCTGGCCCTCGCCGTCGCGCCCGAGGTACGCGCGGAGGACGCCCAGCTGCAGCCGGTGGTGGTGGAAGCGCCCGCGCCGCAAGCGCCGGGTGAAGCGGATCGCGCGCCCGCGGCGTCCACCACGATCATCGACGCGCAGGGACCCGCTTCCGAAGGACGCACGATTTCGGAGCTCGTCGCGCGCGCGCCGGGCGCGGTGGTGCACAGCTACGGCGGCCCCGGACAGCTGGCGACGCTCTCGCTTCGCGGCGCCTCCAGCGAGCAGTGCCTGGTGATGCTCGATGGCGTCCCGATGACGAGCGCCACCAACGCCACGGTGAACCTCGCGGACTTCCCGACGGCCTTCCTGGATCGCATCGAGGTGGTGCGCGGCGTGGTGGGACCGATCTACGGCCCGGGCGCGCTGGGCGGCGCGGTCAATCTCGTGACGCGCGTGCCGCAGCCGGGCCCGCCCACGCTGGACGCGCTCGTCCGCGGCGGATCGTTCGGCACGGGCGAGCTGCACCTCGCGGGCACCGCCAGCGTCGGCTCCGTGAGCGCGCTCGCGGCGGTGAACGCGCTCGGCAGCCGGGGCGACTTCTCCTTCCGGCCGCCCGACGCGACCACGGACGCCGTCCGCCAGAACAACGACGCCCGCCAGACCGCAGGGCTCGCGCGGGTGATCGTTCCTGCGGGCCCGGGCCGCACCGTGGACGTGCTCGCCCAGGCCGAGAGCGGTGAGCGCGGGTTGGCGGGCAGCATCTACGCGCCCTCGAGCGTGGATCGCCTCGAGGACACGCGCGCGACCGCTTCGGCGCGCTTGAACCAGGAGCTGTCCTGGGGCGCGCTGGAGGTTCGCGGCACCTGGCGACAGGAACAGGTCGGCGTCTCGCTGGATCGCAACCCGTCGAATCCGCAGCTCGACGCGCTCGCCGGCGCCGAAGCCCGCTTGCGCATGCCCCTCGGACACCACGGCCTGATGTTCGTGGCGAGCGCCGCCGGCGAGTCGCTGACGCAACAGGGCCAGCCCGCGCACACGCGGCCAGAGCTGGCCGCGGGCGCCTCGGACGAGTGGCTGCTCTGGGATGGACGCATCTCGCTCTTGCCGGCGCTGCGCGTGGATCAAGTCGATCACTTCACGGGCGTGTCGCCGCAGCTCGCGCTCGCCTATCGACCGATCGATGGGCTCGAGCTGCGGGGGACCATCGGCCAGACCTTCCGCGCGCCGACGTTCGGCGAGCTCTACGTGAACGACGGGCTCCTGCTGTCGAATCCCTCGCTGCAGCCCGAGCGCGCGCTGGCCACGGAGCTGGGCGCGAGCTACGAGCGCGGCATGCTTCGCGCCAGCGCCGCCGCGTTCGCGACCGAATACGTGGACCTCATCGAGTACGAGCTCTATCCGCCGTTCTTGGCCAAGCCGTACAACGTGGGCACGGCGGGCATCGGCGGGCTCGAGGCCGAAGTCGGGATCCGGCCGCGGCCAGAGCTGGAGCTGGATCTCGTGTACTCGCGTCAGTGGACCGCGGATCTGTACGACGACGTCCGCTTCTACGAGCACGAGCTGCCCTATCACCCGCACCATCGCGGGGGCGCGCGCGCGGCGTGGACTGGGAGCCGGCTCACGGCGCACGTCGAAGCCTTTGCGCAGTCGAGCCAGTACCTCTCGCGCGCGAACACCGCCGAGCTCGCGGGCCGCGTGGACACCGGCGCCGGGCTCGCCTTCCGACCGTTGCACGACCAACCCCTCTGGCTGGGCGTGGAGGCGCAGAACCTCCTCGACCAGCCAGGCTACGACCTCTACGGTTACCCGCTGCCTGGCCGCGCGCTGTACGCGCTCGTCCGGGTGGCGACGCCCAAAGCGGAGCACCCATGAACCGAATCGTCCTCGTCGCCGCACTCCTCGCCGCTCCCGCGCTCCTGGCCTGCGGGAACACCGGCATCATCTGCACCTCGAACGAGGTCCGCTGCGGGCAGACCTGCGCCAACCTGGCCACGGATCCGGTGCACTGCGGTGCGTGCGGCGTGGCCTGCGCGGCCGGCTTCGTGTGCTCCCCCGTCCCCGGCGGCGATGGCGGCATCGGCCAGTGCACCTGCCCGCTCAACCTCACCCAGTGCGGCCAAGCCTGCGTGGATCCGCAGACCAACCTCAACAACTGCGGCCAGTGCGGCAACGCCTGCGGCTTGGGCGAGTCGTGCAGCGCCGGCACCTGCATCACCGGCGCGTGCCCCAGCGGCACCAGCAACTGCGGCGGCGGCTGCGTGGACACCACCAGCGATCGTCAGAACTGCGGCGGCTGCGCGGGCGACGG
Organism: Deltaproteobacteria bacterium; assembly: GCA_018266075.1. Taxonomy (GTDB): domain Bacteria; phylum Myxococcota; class Myxococcia; order Myxococcales; family SZAS-1; genus SZAS-1. The sequence continues at coordinate 4,652 of JAFEBB010000095.1, forward strand.
CGGCGTGGTCTGCCCCCAGGGCCAGGCGTGCTTGAACGGCGCGTGCGGCTCGGATCTCTACGCCGCCTGCTTCGACACCGGCGACATCTTCGCGCTCGACGGCGAGACCGGCGCGGTGGATCCGCACTCGCAGAAGGCGCCGCCCAGCTTCCCCGCGGGCCTCGCGTTCGACGGGCACGACTCGCTGGCGGTGGTCGACGGCGTGGCCAACGACCTCTACACCTTCGACATCACCAACGGCTTCGGCTCGGCGAACACCTTCGCGGTGGGCTCGGGTCCGAACTCCATCGCCATCGTGAACCACGTGGCCGCGGTTCCGAACGGCCAGGACAACTCCCTCGACGTGCTCGACGCGGTGGCTCCAGGCTGGCAGCGCCGCTGCCCGACGGGCGATGCGGGCTGCACCGCCAGCGCGCACTTCGCGGCCTCGAGCTCGCCCGAGTACGCCGCCTTCGACACCGACGCGATCTACGTCTCGCTGCTCGGCGACACGACGAATCCGGCGCCCACGGGCAACCAGCTCGCGCGCGTGTCGCTGTCGGATCTCTCGGTCCAGACCACGGACCTCACCACGTTCGATCTCCAGACTCCGCCGGATGCGGGCACGGCGCCGCGGCCGTACGGCGTGGTGGTTCACAACGGGCGCGTCTACGTGGCCTTGGCGAACCTGGCGGGCTTCTCCGCGACGGGCCCGGGCCTGGTGGCGGTGCTCGACATCACCACCGACGGCGGCGCCGCGGTGCCGCACACCTTCGCCGACGGCGGCGTGCTCCAGCCCGTGGCCCCGGACGCTGCGCGCTGCCTGAACGCGGGCGCGCTCATGCTCTCGGGGAGCACGCTCTACGTGGCCTGCGGTCCACACTACGACGCCAACTTCGCCATCGACGTCCCCGGCGCGGTGGGCGCGCTCGACATCTCCGGCGACGTGCCCCAGCCGCTCTGGACCACGCCGCTCGGCTGCCCTGCCGACGCCGGTGCGGATTGCGCGCCCGGCGCGGCCTCGCGCATGGCCATCGCGGGCGGCAAGCTCTACGTGGGTGACTTCGGCAACGGTCGACTCTTCATCCTGGATCCCAGCAGCGGCGCGCTCACCGCGGGTCCCGCGAATGCGCTCAACCTCTGCCTCGCGCCGGACGGCGGCTTCCAGGAGATCTCCGACGTCGCCGCGCGGCCGTAGGTCATGAAGCTCACCGTCCTCATCGCGGCGCTGCTCGCCGGAGCGCCGGGCGCGAGCTGGCTCGGACCGAAGCCGCCGGCGCACCCGGCGCGCGTGGCCACGCTCGCGCCCAGCCTCACCGAGCTGGTGCAGGCCTTGAGTGCGGGCAATCGCCTGGTGGGCGTCTCCAAGTTCGACGACGACCCGGCGGTGGCCAAGCTCCCGCGCCTCGGCGGCCTGATGGATCCGAGCCCCGAGGCCATCCTCGCGGTGAAGCCGGAGCTGCTCGTGGTTCAGCCGTCGCCGACCATCCAGCCGCTGCTGGAGCGGGTGGCAGAGCTGGGCGTGCCGGTGCTGGAGCTGCCGATGTCGAACGTGGCCGAGGTGGAGACCGCCGAGCGCGAGCTGGGCGCGGCGCTCGGCGAGAAGCAGAAGGGCGACGCGCTCGCGGCAGAGCTCGAGTCGAGCCTGGCCGCGGCGCGCGCGAAGATCCCCGCGGGCAAGAGGCAGCGCGCGCTCATCGTTTACGGCTGGTCGCCGCTGGTGGTCGCGGGGCCGGGCTCGTTCGCCGACGAGCTCCTGCGCGCGGCCGGCGGCGAGAACGCCGCCGCGGGCGCCAAGGGCGCCTACGTGACCTACTCGGCCGAGCTCGCCGCCGACGCGCATCCGGATCTGCTGGTGGATCTCGCGTTCACCATGGGCGACCAGATGCCCGCGGCGTTCCAGCAGCTCCCCGGGCTGGCGCGCGCGCGCGTGGTGCATCCGAAGACGCAGGCGCTGCTGCACCCGGGGCCGAAGCTCGTCGAAGGGTTGCTGGAGCTTCAGCAGGCGCTCAATGAACCCAAGCCTGATGGCCACTGAGCCGCGCTTCTCACCCGCAGCCCTCGCGCGCGCGGTGCTCGCGCTGACGATCGCCACTGCGCTGGCCGTGGCGTTGGGAATCGCGCTGGGCGAACGGCCCCTCTCGCTCTCGACCGCGTTCGCGGATCCGGCCTCGCTGGATCGCGGGATCCTCGTGGCGCTGCGCTTGCCGCGCGCCTTGCTGGGCATGCTCGTGGGCGCAGCGCTGGCGGTGAGCGGCGCGGCGCTGCAGGCGCTCTTGCAGAACCCGCTGGCGGATCCGTTCGTGCTCGGGGTCTCGGGCGGCGCGGCGCTGGGCGGCGCGGCGGCGATCGCGCTCGGGCTGGATCGCTTGCCGCAAGTGCTCGCACCGCTCGCCGACACCATGCCTGCCGTGCTCGCCGCAGCCATGCGCGGGCTCGCATCGCTGTCACCCGTCGCGCTCTTCGCCTTTGGTGGCGCGCTCGCGGCGACGGCCGTCGTGTTTGGCGCCGGTCGCGTGGGCGGGCGGGTGACACCGTACGGCGCGCTGCTGGCGGGCGTGGTGTTCAACGCCTTCGCGGCCGCGGCGATCACCTGCCTCAAGTCGCTCACCTCGCCGGAGCGGCTCGGCGCCCTGCTCTACTGGCTCGCCGGCGCGCTCACCTATCCCGGCTACGGCACGCTGCTGGCGCTCGCGCTGCTCGTGTTCGGCGCGACGGCCGCGCTGGTGCACGACGCGCACGCGCTGAATCTGCTCTCGCAAGGCGAGGAGAACGCGCTGGCGCTGGGCGTCGACGTGCCGCGCGTGCGGCGGCGGCTCTTCATGGCTGCGTCGCTCGCCGTGGCATCTGCGGTTGCACTCACCGGGCTCATTGGCTTCGTGGGCTTGCTGGTGCCGCAGCTGCTCCGGCTCTGGCTCGGGCCGGATCAGCGGTTGCTCTTGCCGGCGTCGGCGCTGGGCGGCGCGGCGTTTCTGGTGCTCGCGGATCTCGGCGTGCGGCTGCTCTTCCCCGTGCTCGGCGCCGAGGCGCCCGTCGGCGTGCTCACCGCGCTCCTCGGCGGACCTGCCTTTCTCATCCTGCTGCGGCGCCGGGGCGCTGAGCTCGCGGGCTGAGCAGCGCGAGCGCCAACGCGATCAACTCGAGCACGCCCGCGCCCGTGAACAGCGGCGCCGCGTGTCCCGCGCGATCGAACGCCGCGCCCGCAATCGGATTCGCGATCGCGCTCGCGAGCTGGAACGCCACCGCGCCAAACAGCGCCTGACCGGTGGCGCGCAGCTCGTGCGGAACTTCATCGCGAAGCGCGCGCACGACCGTGGCCCAGAAGAGCCCGAACGTCGCGCCGTGCAGCACCTGAAGGGCCACGAGGATCCGCGGATCCGACACGGATCCGACGAGCGCCCAGCGCAGCGCCGTGATCGCGAACGACGTCGCGAAGAGCGCGCGCTGGGAGAACCGTGCCTCGAGGGCCGGTGACATCCAGAGCACGGCCACCTCGGTCGCTACGCCGAGCGCGCTCGCGAGACCGATCGCGGCGTCGGGCAAACCGTGCTCGCGCGCCAGCGGCCCGAAGAAGACGTTGTACGGCGCGCAGCCCATCCAGTGCAGCGCGCACATGATCAGGATCAGCACCAGCCGCTTGTTTCGAAGAAGTCCGAGCGCGGCGCGCAGGCTGGTCGCGCGTTCCGCGAGCGGCGCCGCCGGCAACCCGAGCGACACCAGCGCCAACCCCGCCGACGCCGCCAGCAGCGCCGCAGGCACCAGCGGATCCGCGGGCCGCTCGCCGCGCATCCAGAGCCACAAGCCGAGTCCCTGCGCGGCGGCCACGTAGCCCAGCGAGCCGAAGAGCCGGGTGCGCGTGTAGCTCTCGGTGGGCTGACGGCGCGTCCACTCCACCGCGAGCCCGTCGATGAGCGGCACCAGCGCCGGCCCCGCGAGCCCGAGCGCGATCATCACGCCTGCGACGCCCCACGCTCCGCGCGCGAGTGGCAAGGTCGCGTACGCCGCGGCCACTGCGAACGCCGAGATCGCCAGCGCGCGATTCGCGGCGCGCATCCGATCCGCCGCAGCTGCCCAGAGCAGTCCCGCGGGCGCCGCGAGCAGCGGCTGAAGCATCTGCAGCAAGCCGATCTGGCGCCCGTCGAGACCCAGGCCCTGCAGGTAGAGCGAGAAGTACGGCAGCGTGACGCCCACGCCCGCGTAGTACAGAAAGTAGAAGAGCCGGAGCCGCGCGCCGGGCCCGACGAGCGGCTCCGGCGTCGCGAGGGCTGCCGGCTCGCCGCTCACGAGGCCAGCGCGGGCGCGCCGTGCGGCTCGGGCTCCGGTCCGGCGAGGGCCAGCGCCGCGGTGCGCACCAGCGAGATCCAGGTGAGATCGGCGAGCACCAGGTGCGCCAGCTGCATCCAGGTGGGCGCGAGCAGCGCGATGTTCACCACGCCGGCGCCCAGCTGGCAGAGGAGCAGAACTCCGGTGGTGTACGCGGCGTCGCGCGCGCGCGGGCCGCGGCGCGCGAGCCCCACCATCGAGGCGAAGACGAACGCCGCCACGCCCACCGCAAACAGCGGATGCAGCACGCGCAGCTTGAGCAGCACCGCCGAGCTCGCGGCGAAGTCCGCGTGCATACCCGCGCTGAGCGAGGTCGTGGGATAGAGCGTGTCGCCGAGCGCAGCGATCGCGCCCGAGATGGCCAGCAGCGGCACGCCCGCGAGGACACCGATTGCGAGCAGCCCCGTCGTGCCCTGGCCGCGCAGCTTGAGCTCGCTCACTTCGCCGCGGCTCCACATCACCAAGAGCGCCAGCGAGAAGAGCAGGTACAGCGTGAGCACCTGGTGGATCGAAATCGCCACCGCGCGCAGCGGCGAGGCGTCTTTCTCCACCAACCCGAGCTTGACCAGACCCGCGCCCGCCAGGGCCTCCAGGACCATCGCGACCATGAACATCACGCCGCCGCGCCGCGTGCCGTGCCCGCGCGGAAAGCGGGTGAACGCGAAGACGAGCAGCGCAATCGCCAGGATGGTGTCGATGCCGCTGGTGGCGCGGTGGGTGAACTCGATCGCCGTCTTCACGGTGGGTGAAGTCGGCACGACCTGGCCGTTGCAATCGGGCCAGTGGCTGCCGCAGCCCGCGCCGGATCCGGTGGCGCGAACGAGCGCGCCCCACGCGACGACCGCGAGGTTGTACACGAGCGTCCCGAACGCGAGGTTCTTGTAGCCGCGTGCAGAAATCGCGAGCGCCATGGCGGCGCATCTCTAACTCGCGTCCAGGCCGATGTCGAACCGACGCGGTCAAGCCATCTCGAGCACGATGCCAGCAAACGGAACGTCCGCGTGCGGCAGGTGCGGCATCACCCGCTGGCGCAGGAGCGCGAGGGCCTGGGCCTGGGCGGCATCGAGCAGCACCCGCAGCCGGCGACGCTCGGGCATCGACGCGCCCACCTGCGAGGCCGCCTGCTCGAGCAGCGTGCGCAGCAGGCCGAACTCCTGGAAGAGCCCAGCCGGGCCGCGCGTCATCGAGAGCCGGAGCACGCCGGTCGCGCGCCCAAACGGCGCCGCGGGCAGGTCCGACGGAGTCGCGAGCGAGCGACCGAGCTCGGCCACCAGCGGCGCCACCACGTCGTCGAGCTGGCCGAGGCTGGCGAGCGGATCCTGCGCGTTGCCGTAGAGCTCGCGGCGCCAGGCCTGGGCGATCGCCTCGGCGCGGGTGCAGAGCGCGCGCGACAGATCCAGCGCCGGCATGTCCACCGGCGGCGGCAGGTGCTCGGTGGTGCGGAAGTCGATTGCAGCGGCCATCGCGTCCTCCCTCAGCAGCAGCGCAAGGCCACAGAGCAAGCGGTCTGCCAACGGCCGGATTTTGACAAGCGACTTGCGCGGATCAGCGCAGGTGGCGGAAACGTCGAGGGCTGGGCCCTGGCAGGGAGCGACATCCGCGTCAGGGCGCACATCGGCCCCGCGCGGAAAGTCGAGAAGCCTGTCCGATCATCGGTGAGCAGAAACTGGCAACATCGGGTGCTCATGCCTGACACGCTGTCGCACCCCTGGCGCCTGATTCTGCTGGCCGCGATAGCCCTCTCCGGGTGTCACCGCACCGAGCTCGAGCGCGCCCGCGCCCACCCCAAGTTCGACGTCCACCTGCACCTGATGCACGGCCAGGTGGCGCGCGCGGCGGCGCTCATGGCCCGCGAGGGCGTGGTGGGCGGCGTGAACCTCTCGGGCGGGCCCGCGGGCGAAGGCCTGGAGCAGTCATTGATGGAGACGCAGTACGCGCCCAAGGTGAAGCTGCTCGTCTTCACCAACATCGACTTCAACGGCTTCGGCACGCCGGGCTGGACCGAGCGCGAGGTGGCGCGGCTGGAGCTGGCCGAGAAGGAAGGCGCCGCGGGTCTGAAGATCTTCAAGACGCTCGGGCTGGGGATCCGGGATCCGGAAGGAAGGCTCGCGCGCGTCGACGATCCGCGCATCGCGCCCATCTTTGCGGCGGCGGGACGGCTGCATTTGCCGGTCGCGATCCACACTGGCGATCCGAAGGCGTTCTTCGTGCCCGACTCACCCCAGAACGAGCGCCACGAGGAGCTCTCGCTGCATCCAAATTGGAGCTTCGCGCGGCCGGGCTATCCGAGCTGGGAGGCGCTCTTCGCGCAGTTCGAGAACGCCGTGCGCGCGCACCCGGAGACGACCTTCATTGGCCTGCACTTCGGCAATGATCCCGAGGAGCCCTTTCGCGTGGGCGAGCTGCTGGATCGCTACCCGAACCTGTACGTCGACGTGGCCGCGCGGGTGGGCGAGCTCGGCCGGCAGGATCCGAAGAAGCTGCGCGCGCTCTTCATCGCCCACAAGGACCGCATCCTCTTCGGCACCGACTGGGCCGTCGACGCGGACAGCATGGTGCTCGGCGCCGGCAACGGACACCCCGAGACGCTCGCCGACCTGGACACGTTCTTCGCCCGGCACGCCGAGTTCTTCGAGACGGATCACGCGCGCATCGCGCACCCGGTGCCCATCCAGGGCCGCTGGACGGTGGACGCGATCGATCTCCCGGATGACGTCCGCGACGCGCTCTACACGGGCAACGCCATCCGCCTGTTTCACCTGGAATCGCTGCCCGCCGAGCAGCCCGTGCCGAAGTAGGGGCGTGTCGGAGGGCCATTGCCGATCCCCGTCGCCGCGTCCTAGCATCGAAGCTGGTCCCGCAGGCCCCGAGCGAACGCCCGAATGTGGCAGATCCTCATCAACGGCCCCGGCTACTTCGACACCTCCTACAACCTCCCCGAGGGTGACACCCACCTCGGCCGCGCGGACGAGAACGAGGTCGTGCTCACCGGCGACAAGGTCTCGCGCCGGCACGCGCGCCTCCGCGTGAACGGCGGCCAGGTCACGCTCGAGGACCTGGGCTCGCGAAACGGCACCCAGCTGGCCCAGAAGCCCGTCTCGGGCACCGTGCCGCTCTCCGACGGCGACATCGTCACCGTGGGCGAGAACACCCTCACCCTGCACATGGCCGGTCAGGCCGAGGCGTCGCGCACGGAGATGGTGGACTTCGCCAAGCACGGCCAGGTCGCGGCGAGCACGCTCTCCAAGGAAGCCGCCGAGCTCGCCGGCCAGGTGCTCTTCACCCGCGACCTGCGCGAGAACAGCTTCATCGCCAGCTTCGAGGCCGCCAAGGGCATGAGCGTGGCCGAGCTGCAGACGGCCAGCTCCGACCACGACGGCGTGCAGGTGAAGAGCCTGGCCCTGCTCTACAAGGTGGTCGACGCGCTCGCGACCTCGGGCTCCCTCGACGCCTTCCTGCAGCAGATGCTGGACATGGTGATGGAGCTCGCCGCGGCCAAGACCGGCGTGGTGCTGCTCAAGAACGCGCGCGGCAGCTTCTCGCCGGTCGTCGTTCGGCACGCGGGCAAGCTGCAGAAGGGCGAGGTGCCCGTCTCCGACGCCATCGTGGCCGAGGTGGTGCAGAAGAAGGTCGCGCTGGTGGTGGGCGACGCCCAGGACGACGAGCGCTTCAAGAGCCGCGAGAGCGTGATCCTCTACGCCATGAAGCAGGTGCTCTGCGTGCCCATGGTGCACGAGGGGAATTTGATTGGCCTGGTGTACCTGAACCGCGAGGCGGATCCGTCGGCGGGCGGCATGTCGCTGGAGGCGATGCTCGACCTGCTCACCGCCATCGCCCAGCTCGCGGCCGCGGGCGCGCAGCAGGCCAAGCTGAAGGCGAAGGTGCAGAACGAGGAGCGCATCCGCCGGGCGCTGGAGCGCTTCCACGCGCCGGAGGTCGTCGATCGGCTGGTGAAGGACCTGGGCAAGGGCCAGCAGATCGGCGCCAAGGTCGACGAGCGGGTGGTGACGGTGGTCTTCGCCGACATCGTGGGCTTCACCGCGCTCACCGAGCGGCTGCCCGCGGCGCGGGTGGTGGAGCTGCTCAACGAGTTCTACCGGCGGATGACGCGGGTCATCTTCAGCTTCGGCGGCACGGTCGATAAGTTCATCGGCGACTCGGTGATGGCCGTGTTTGGCGCGCCGTACACCAAGAGCGACGACGCCGTCCGCGCGGTTCGGGCCGCCCTGGCCATGCGCCGCGAGTTCGCGGACATGATTCAAACCCGGCCTGGCGACGAGCGCTGCGGCATCAAGCTGGCGCTGAACACCGGCAAGGTGCTCGCGGGAACGGTGGGTTCCGACGATCGCCTCGAGTACACGGCCCTGGGCGACCCGGTGAACACGGCCTCGCGGCTCGAGGAATCGGCGCTGCCGGGGCAGATCCTGGCCACGCAAGAGACGATCGAGGCGGTGGGCGAGCGCTTCCAGACCAACCCGCTCGGTCCGCGCGAGCTGCGTGGCAAGAGCGAGGCGGTGCTGGTGCACGAGCTCGTCGAAGAAGACCCCAACTGGACGACCAATCCAGGCATCTAGCCGGTCCCGGCCGAACGACCCACGACCCACGTCCCGCGATTGGGCCACCCCATCCGGGCGTCTGGCGGACGAATTCGAGCTTCTTTCGCGCTCGGTCAAGTGGACGCGGCCCCTCCCGGCTGCGTTCCAAGGCGCCAGCACCTCTGGCATCATCCTCGGCATGCTCAGCGCGCTCGCGCCCTGTGCCGGAGGCCGTGCCGGCCCATGATCGGAGAGAAGGCGGCGAAGGGGCTCCGGCCGTTCGCGCCGCAGTCCTTTGGACGGTACACCCTGCTCGCGCCCCTGGCGTCGGGCGGCATGGGTGAGGTGTACCTGGGCCGCCTCGAAGGCGTGGAGGGCTTCGAGAAGCTGGTGGTGATCAAGAAGATCCTTCCCCAGCTCGCCCACGACGACGACTTCCGCGGCCGCTTCGTCTCCGAGGCCCGGGTGCTGGTGAAGCTGCACCACGGCTCGGTGGCCCAGGTGCTCGACATGGGCGAGCGAGAGGGCGAGCTCTACATCGCCCTGGAGTTCGTGGACGGCAAAGACCTGCGCAAGGTGGCCGCCCGCTGCAAGGAGCGCGGCCACACCGTGCCCCTCGGCCTGACGCTCTTCGTGATGATGCGGGTGCTCGACGCGCTGGCCTACGCGCACCGCAAGAAGGACGAGGCCGACCAGGACCTGAACCTCGTCCACCGCGACGTGAGCCCGCAGAACGTGCTCATCAGCTACGAGGGCGAGGTCAAGGTCATCGACTTCGGCCTGGCCAAGAGCTCGCTGAGCCTGGGCCGCACCAGCCCGAGCGTGGTGCTGGGCAAGTTCTTCTACATGTCGCCGGAGCAGGCCAAGCACCAGAAGGTCGACCGCCGCAGCGACCTCTACGCCGCCGGCATCTGCCTCTACGAGCTCATCGCCGGCAAGAACCCCTTCGAGAGCGTGCCCCAGGGCGAGCTCATGGCGAAGGTGGCCAATCCGCAGATCGAGCCGCTGGGCCAGGCCATGCCCGGGGTTCCGCCCGCGGTGGAGCAGCTGGTGATGCGCGCCCTGGCGCCGGATCCGAAGGATCGCTTCGCCAGCGCCGAAGAGATGCGCGGTCGGCTCATGGCCGCCATGCTCGAGCTGGATCCGGGCGCGGGGCCGGAGTCGCTCGCCCACTTCATGCGCGCGGTCTTCACCGGCGAGCACGCCCAGGAGCGGAAGATCTTCGCCCAGCTGCGTGAAGCCGGCCGCGAGGCCCGCCCCGACGCGCGCACCGGGCTCATGCCCGTGCTGCAGATCGCCGACGCCAAGCCGCCCGACGCCCGCGCGAACACGGTGGTGGCCGAGGTGGTGGCGCCGCCCAAGCCGATGACGCCCGCCACCGCGGAGACGCACGTGGGGCCGGTGCCCGAGTCGAACCGGGAGACGCTGGCGGCGATGCCCGCCCTCAGCGTGCCCGAGCCCTCGCAGACCGACGTCTTCCAGCTTCCCGGCGGCCGCGAGGCCGAGGCCACCCGCCCTGCCGAGACGGGCGAGATGCCGGTGCTGTCCCAGAGCGCCGCGGACACCGGGGAGATGCGCGCGCTGCCGGGCGCCGACCTCGACAGCGGGCCCACCGAGGGGGCGTTCGAGTTCCAGATGCCGGAGGACTCCGGTGGTCACCGCACCACCGATCCGGCTCGGGCGCCCCTCGAGCCCGGCCGACGCCCGATCGTCCAGGCGGAGCCGGCGCCGCGCCTGAGCCCGCCGGCGGGCGCGCTGCCTGGCCTCATCCACGCCACCGCGCCCATTGCCGCGCTCGACACCCGCGAGGACCCGCAGGAGTTCCAGCTCCCGGGCCACGAGGAGCCCAAGCTCGAGCCTTCGCAGCCCATCATCCAGGCCGCGATGGTGGAGGATGAGCCGCCGCGCTCGGCGCCGCCGGTGCTGGCGCCGCCCTCGAACGTCCCCGGCCCGCCGGTGCTCTCGGCCTCGCCGACGCCTCGCGCAGCGCAAGCCCCGCGCTCGCCCTCCTCCGCCGCCGTGCCCCGGCCTGCGCCCGTGGCGCCGAAGTCTGAAGCGCCCGGTCTGCCGAAGGTGGTCATCGCGGCGGAGCTCTCCACGGATCCGCCGAAGGCGCCGCCCGGCCGACGCCCGAACACCTCGCCGGCCCCTTCGTCGCGGCGGCCGCCCTCGCCCTCCAGCCCGGGCACGCCCCAGCACGCGCCGCCGGTGCTGTCCGGCCAGCCCACGCAGCGGGTCACGGGCGGGCCCGTGCAGATTGCGCCCACCCAAGCGCGCACGGCGCCGTCCAACGTCCCCAGCCGGCGCAACTCGCTCCTGGTGGGCCTGGCCATCGGCGCGGGCCTGGTGCTGGTGGTGGTGATCGGGTTGCTCGCGTGGAGCTTCTCGCACCCCGGTTGAGCGGACGCCCCCAGCGGAGGTTGTGAGTCGGGCACCTCGCGGGTAGATAAGCCGCAGGACCGCCGCGTGGATCTCACCCAGAACGATTGGCTGCAGCGCCTGGTGGAGCACGCTCCCCCGGCGGTGGCGCCCCAGATCCCGCCGGGCGGCGCGGTGGGCCGGGTGCGCGCCGCGCGAAAGCTCCTCGCGGATCGCCTCGCCGACCTGGGCCTGCTCTACGGCACCCCGCTGCTCTCCGCCGACCTCGCCCCCGACCAGGCCCCGCGCGAGCGGCTCTTCCTGGCCGTCCACGCCGGGCTGGTGAACCTGGCACGCGCGCTGGCCGAGGCCATGGGACGTCCCGGGTCGCGCCGCGACGCGGACGTGGCCGTGGTCTTCCTCGCCTACAGCGGCGCGCCCAAGGCGGCGGCGAAGCTGGCCAGGGACGACAAGCCCTCGAGCCGCGCGGTGGCCAAGGCCTTCGCCACGGCGGCCGAGCGCCTGTCCGAGCGGCTGGAGCTGCTCACGGGCGATCTCGTCTACGGCGTGCCCCTGCACAACGGGCTGAACTACGCCGCCGCGTGGAGCTTCGGGCGCATCGCGGTGGCCTACTTCGCCGAGGGAAAGCTCGACGTGAGCGCCGTGGAGCGCCGCCTGGCCGACCAGGGTCGGGATCGCGCCGCGCTGGTGGAGGCGTTGGTGGAGCTGGTCTGGGCGGCCGGCCCGCCGACGCCGTCCGTTCGGCGCGCCGTGGCCCGACAGGTCTCCGCGCTCGATCTGCCCCGAGCGAGCTCCAAGGCCGTGAAAGCCGCGCTCGAGGAGCCGGGCGGTCCGTCTGCGTTGGCGGCCAAGGTTCGCGGCCGCGAGCACCGACGCTTCGTGCTCGCGCAGGCGGTGCTGGCGAGCCTCGTCGACGGCCGGCGGACCGCCGCCGAGAAGCGCTTCCTGACCGAGCTGGCCAAGGCCTTCGGCTTCCCCGACGACGAGCTGCGCGCGCTGGAGTTGGGGCTCGCGGGCTTCTACGCCGAGCACCGCGAGTTCGTGGACACCTTCACGGCCGGTGAAGCGGGCGTGGAGCTCGCCGACGAGCTCGTCGACGACCTCTCGCGCAAGGTGGAGAAGAACCTGTCCGCCGTCGTGCAGGAGCTGAAGCAGACCGGCGAGCTGGCGGAGCTGCTCGCGAAGGCCGCACGCGGCAACACGCTCTCCGTCGACGAGCGCGCGCGCATGCGCCAGGACCTGCTCGACGTCGCCAAGGCCGTGCCCAGCCTGGCCATCCTGGCTGCACCCGGTGGACTCTTGCTGCTGGCTGCGCTGACGAAGGTGCTGCCGTTCTCGATCCTGCCCAGCGCCTGGGATCAGCGATCGAAGAAGATCAGCTCCTAGTTCAGCGAACTACGCGCGGCGCAGGCGGACGGCGAGGCGCTTCACGTCCTCGGCGGAGCGCATGGTGGCGGTCTTCGACTTCTCCGCCTCCACCTGCTTCTCGAGCTTGTCGGCCATGCCCGCCGCATCCGAGGCCTTGGCGCCCGAGTCGAGCAGCCAGTGCACCGCCATGATGGCCGCGAAGCGCGCCTCGTCCTGGTTCTGGACGGCGTCGTTGTCGGCGCCGTCGAGCGGCTTCTGGATGGCGTCGAAGAGCGCGGAGAGGGCGTCGGCCTTGCCCGAGTGGCCCAGCTCCAGCGCCGCGCGGGTGCGCACGAACGGGTTCGGATCCTGGAGCTTCGCCGTCCAGCAGCTCACCGAGCCGGTGGCGCAGTTGGTGGCCAGCGCGGCCTTGTACTGCTTGAGGCGCGCGGTCACCTCCTTGATCTGGGCCTGGCAGTCGGCATCGCCGATCTCGGCCTCCTTGCACTCGCCGGTGAGCCGCTTCTCCTCGCCGTTGAAGGCGCTGTCGTACGCCTTGGCCTCGGCGGCGTCGCCCATCAGGGCCACCGTCTTGTAGGCCTCCTCGCGGTAGCCGATGGACTCCTTCGGCGCGTCCATCTTCTTGGCCACGGCGGCCACGGCGCTCTTGTCGCCGATGAAGCGCAGCGCGCGCATGTACGTGTTGCGCGCGGCGACCTCCTCGTCGCCGAGCATTTCGGTGAGCGGCTTCACGGCCTTGGTGCTGCGCATGCGGCCCAGCGCGTCGGCGGCCTGCATGCGGGTGGCGTACTGCAGCTGCGCGTCCTCGTCCTTGTAGCTGAGGAGCTTGAGCAGCTCGCTCTCGGCGCGGCTGTCGTTCAGGTCACCCAGCATCTGCGCGGTCTTGGCGAGCACGGCGCCGCGGAGGATGCCGTGGTCCTTGGCCCAGCCCGCGAACTTGGGGTCCGAGCCCTTGAGGTCGCCGATGAGCATGTCCGTGGAGGGCTTGCCGATCTCGTAGATGGCGAAGCTCGACTCCGCGAAGAAGCTCATGCCCTTGCGCTCCTCGTAGAGCATCTGGTGCACGGCGGGCAGCGCGCCCGGATCGGCGATCTGGCCCAGGGCCATGATGGCCTTCTTGTTCACGAAGGGCTCGATGCTGGTGTCGGTGGCGATGTCCGAGAGCGACTTCACGCCCGCGGGATCCTTCAAGTCGCCGAGCGCGTTGATGGCCTCGATGACGGTGTAGTTGTCCTTGCTCTTGAGCAGCTTGAGCAGGCCCGGGGTGGCGCCCTTGTCGCCGAGCTGGCCGAGCGTGCGGGCGATGGCCTTGTTGGCGTGGTTCGCCTCTTCGGTGGCGTGATCGGCGCCGGAGCCGCGGGAGATGTCCACGGCGTCGACGAGCTCGGGCACCACGCTCTTGTCGCCCATGTCGCCGAGGGCGCTGGCCGCGGCGGCCACCACGTCCCCGGGCTGGTTCTTGAGCAGGCTCGCCACCAGGGTGGCCCCGCCGGGATCCTTGGCGGTCTTGGCGACCTCCTGGAGGTGGGCGGCGTCGGCCTTCTTCTCGCGCTCGGTGTGGTCGTTGTTGATCTTGTCGACCCAGAACTTCACCGTCTTCGGATCCCCCGACGTGCAGCCAAAGAGGCCGACGGCGAGAAGGCCAGCCAGGAGCTTCCGCGACGAAGCAACGCGCATGACGGTCCTCATTCTCAGGTAGGCGCAGCCCCCCGGCCGCGCAGCGGGATTGGGTGAACTAGCACCGTGTTTCGGCAGGGGTCAACGCCGCGAAGCGCCATCGGTTCACGCCTTGGCGGGCCCGGGGGGGCTGCTATGCTGCCCAGCGGCCCCATGCACGCGCGCGCACCCAGGCAGCGGCCGCACCTCTCGACTTGGCTCCTGCTCACGGGCCTGGCCTTTTCCGCTCCCGCGCATGCCGCGCAGCCCCTCTCCGCCGAGGAGCAGGACCAGCTCGATTCCGCCCTGCGCGACCGCTCCGGGCCGATGAAGGTGCGCCTCCAGGCCGCGCTGATCCTCAGCCGGTCAGGCGGGCCCGAGGCCGTTCCGGCGCTGGTCGATGCGCTGGACGATCCGGATTTTCCGGTGCGCGCCGCGGCCTGCATGGCCCTGGGCAACGTGGGAGACGCGCGCGCCGCCGACGCACTGTTGCACCGGCTGAATGATCCCCAGGACTTCGTCCGCGACGAGGCCACCGAGGGCGTGCAGCACCTGGTGCAGCGCGGGTACGGGCGCGCGGTGGAAGACGCGGCCCGTCGCGCGGATCCGGAGGCGCGGGCCAAGGCCGTGGCCATCGGTGCGACGCTGGGCGAATCTCAGGGCACCAAGCTCTTGGCGCAGGGCATCGCGGATCCGGATCTCTCGGTGCGCAACGCGGCGGCGCAGGCGCTCGCGGGCTGGCCGCCGCCGGAGAGCCAGCGCTTCCTGATGGCGCAGCTGGCGTCGCCAGATCCGAAGGTGCGCGCGGCGGCGGCGCGGCTCTGCGGCGAGAAGCACGTGAGCCAGGCGGTGCCGGTGCTGATGCAGATGTTGGTGTCGACCAGCGAGAGCTCCGAGGTCGTCGACGCCTCCCGCAACGCGCTCCTCGACCTCTCGGACCAGCTCGACCTGCCGCACCTGCAGGAGAAGGCGCACCACGGGGGCCGCGTGGAGCGTGAGCAGGCGCTGGCCGTGCTGGCCTCGATTCGCAACGAGGGAATCTACGACCTGCTCGTCGCCACCCTCGACGATCCGGACGTGGAGCTGCGCGGTGCCGCGGCGCTGGACCTCGGCGTGTTCGGGGATCCGCGCGCGGCGCAGAAGATCTCGGTGCTCGCGGGTCGGCCGGAGAACGAGTCGATCCAGCGGACGCTGGAGGCTTCGCTGAAGCTGCTGCAGCGCTGATGGCTACTTGCGCGGGCCGGCGCGGAACAGCGGCGCTTCTTCAATCGGCCAGCCGTAGAGCGTGGACAGCTTGGCGCTCGTGAGGAGCTCGGTCGAGCCGGTCTCGACCTTGCCTCCCGCGCCCACGAGCGCCACCGCGTGCGCGTACGTGCGCGCGAGGTTGGGATCGTGCAGCACCACCGCAACCGACGCGCCTTCTGCGGCCCACGCGCGCGCCCGCTCGAGCGCGTGCGCCTGGTGGCCGAGATCCAGGTGCGCCGTCGGCTCATCCAGCAAGACCACCGGCGCGGCCTGGCAGCGCGCCCGCGCGAGCAGCACGCGTCGCCGCTCGCCGCCGGAGAGCGCCGCCATCGGCCGACCCGCGAGCTCCAGCACCTCCAGCTCGGCCAGCGCCGCGCGGGCCTTCTCGCGATCCGAATCGCCCTCGACGCCCCACGCACCCAGGTGCGGCGCGCGCCCCATGAGCACCACCTCGAGCGCGGTGAAGCCGGCGTCTACCGGCGCGTCCTGGGGCACCAGGGCGATGCGCTGGGCCCGCTCGCGGCGATTGAGGGTCGTCAGCTCGCGGTCGCCGAGGAGCACGCGCCCCGAAGAACTGTCGAGCAGCCCTGCCATCAGCCGCAGCAGCGTGCTCTTGCCCGCGCCATTCGGTCCGAGCAGCGCCAGCACCTGGCCGGGACGCAGCTCGAGGCTCACGCCCTCGAGAACAGGCGTCTGGCCGTAGGCGAAGCGCAACCCTTCGGCGCGCAGCGAGAGACCTTCCACGTGCTACTCCGGCACAGGCTCGGGCGGCGGCGGCTCACCCGCCGGCTCGGCAGTCGGCTCGGATCCGGATCCGGCCTCGACCGGGGCCTCGGGTTCGGAGGGCGGCGGCTCCTCGCGCTCCGGCTCGAGCTCCACCTTCGCGAGATCGATCTTGAGCAGGATCCGCGCGCTCTCCCGCGGCGGGAGCTGAATCGGCATGCGCCAGATCAAGCAGCTTCCCTGGTACGTGCGCTCGAAGCCTTCTTCCGAGTGGTTGATCGTCTCCACCGGATAGCTCCAGAGCTCGGCTTCGCGATCCACGGTGAGGTCGATGGCCACGCCCTGCTGCTCGTCCATGAGCCGCACGGTGTTGGTGCCGCCAAGGTTCAAGGTCGCGCCCAGCGGGGCCTTCTTGCCGTCGGGCAGCTCGAGGTAGCGCTCCGGCTCCTGCGGCGAGAGCAAGGTGAGATTGAGCTCCGGCGCGAACACGAACGCGAGCGGCGCGTCGCCCTGGTTCTCGAGGATGTACTCGGCTTCCAACGTGGCGGCGTCGATGGGCAGGTGGAAGGTCTTCTCCACCAGCAGCGTCCGCGGGCCGTCGGGGAGGTTGAGCTTGCCCTCGCGCACCAGCGTCACCGACGCGGAGAGGTCGCCGTCCTCGTCCACGCCCGAGGCCTCGATGGCGTAGGGCTTGCCCGCGAACTCGCCGACGTCGCCGTCCTTGCCGCGCACGAGCTGGTCCAGCCCGAAGCCCGGCGCGTAGAAGCGGTCGATGAAGGAGAGCCGTCGGTAGCCGTCGTCGACGACCTTCGCCGCCAGGCCCGGCTCCTTCTCGCGCAAATTGAGATGGATGTCGGGCGGCGCGCCCTCGGCCTTGGCCAGCGCAGGCCTGGCCGCGAGCGCGCGCAGGTCCGCGTGGTAGGCCTCTTCGCGCCGCGCGACCACGTGGGTCAAGCAGGTCGCCAGCGGACGGAAGTCGAGCTCCGCCAGCGCGCCGCCTTCGTCGGGATCCACCAGCGCCGACACCTGCGCGTTCGCGAGCAGCGCCTCGTCGCGCAGGTCGCCGTCGAGGTCGTCCTCGTCGTACTCGATGAAGTCGCCCTCGCCGCGCGTCTCCGCGTCGACCAGGTTCTCGGCGCGAATCAGCGCCGCGTAGCACGCGTGGCGCAGGTGCGGCAGGTAGAGCCCGCCGAACGCGCCGTGCCAGTAGGCGCAGTTGCACTGGCCCTTGTAGAGCTCGCGACGCGCCGCCTGGAGCCGAGCGGTCTCGCCCAGCTCGGCCTCCGCCTCGGCCAGCTTGTGGCTCGCGTGGAGCATGCGCTTGTGGAGCGCGTTCGCCTCGGGATAGCGGGCGAGGAACATGGGCCAGCTGCCGCCGCGGAGCAGGTCCAGATCCGCCGCGCCATCCGGCTCGGCCGAGAGCGTGCGGCGAAGCTCGGCCAGCCGACGCGCGCGCGCCGGCGGGAGCGCCCACTGCATCAGCTCGGGGTAGCTCGCGCTGGGCAGGTACACGCGGTCCTGCGCCGGGAAACGCGCCAGGTACTCCGAGGGCAGCACGCTCTCGATGGCGTCGCTCTCGGCCAGCGCGCCGAAGAATTCTTTCAACCAGCCGCGCTCGTGCACCCACTCGTAGGTGCCCGGCCAGAGCCCGAACTTCTCGCCGTCGTCGCCGAAGGTGATGCCCGCGCCGCCCACGCGCTCCGGCCCATTCGCGGCCTCGCGAATCAGCGCCAGCACCTCGTCCACGGGCGCTTGCGGCAGCTTCATCCGCAGCTGCTGGTCGATGGGGAAGAGCGCCAGCGGCGCGCCCGCGTGCTCGGTGACGTAGTAGCCGCGCAGCGGGCCCTCTACGCCGGCCGCGCGCAGGTGTGACTCGTCGACGAACGTGTAGCGCAGGCCCTCGGGCGCGAGCAGCCGCGGCAGATCCGGCTCCCAGACCCGCTCGGTGAGCCACAAGCCCCTCGGCTCGACGCCAAAGAGCTCGTTCAAGCGCACGCGCATGGCCGCGAGCTGGCCCTGGGCGTCGCGATCCGGAAGCGCCGAGAGGATGGGCTCCTCCAGGCCGCCGCCGAGGAGCTCCAGCTGCCCGCGCGCGAGCAGGGCGCGCACGTCGTCGAGGAAGGTGCGGCGCTCGCGCTCCAGCCACTCCAGAAGCGGCCCGGAGAGGTGCAGCGCGATCTTGGCGTTGGGGTGCTGCCCGAGCGCGTCGAGGAATGGCCGGTAGGCGCGCTCGAAGGCCTTGGTGAAAACCGCGTCGAAGTTGCCCACCGGCTGGTGGCAGTGAACGGCGAAGAGGAGCTGGACCTTGCGCATGGGCGGTTCCCGCATCCTAGATCGCGCCGCGCGGCGGGATCTGGCCAATTCGACGCGCGGACACGCGTTCGCGGGGCCCGCAAAATTCGAAGCGCCGCGCCCCCGAAGGGACGCGGCGCCTCTTAGCACAGGAGCGTCTTACCGCTTGCTACTGACGGCGGCGGCGCGAGGCGAGGCCGGCGAGGCCGAGCAGCGCCATCAGGCCCATGC
>JAFEBB010000096.1 GCA_018266075.1 Deltaproteobacteria bacterium
CTCGATCTCACCCACATCCGCACACAATTTTGCGCGCGAAATCATCATCCGGCGAGGGTCGGAAGGAGATTCTTCGCGAGGAATCTCGATCCCAATCGTGCGGCATGGCCACACCGTCGCCAATTCCGTACAGCAATTCCAGTGACGCTTACTTGGCCTTCTTCTCCGCGGCCTCAGCCTTGCGCGGCGCGCGCTTGGGGCCCTTGCGCTCAGGCTCCGCGGCTTCCGCAGCAAGTGTCTCCGGCGTCGCGACCGGCGCGCTGCCCTTGTTCGACAGGCTCGCCTTCAGCGCTTCCATGAGGTCGATGATCTTGCCCTGCGGCGCGGCCTCGGCGACGACGCTCACCGCTTCGCCCTGCATCTTTCGTTGGATCTGGGCGAGGGTGCGCTCCTTCACTTCGTCCTTGTACTTCTTGGGATCGAACTGCTCGGTCGAGATCTGGTTGATGAGCTGCTTGGCCAGCGTGAGCTCGGCTTCCTTCACCTCGCCTTCGCCGAGCGGGACTTCACTCAT
This sequence comes from Deltaproteobacteria bacterium, assembly GCA_018266075.1. Taxonomy (GTDB): domain Bacteria; phylum Myxococcota; class Myxococcia; order Myxococcales; family SZAS-1; genus SZAS-1. The sequence continues at coordinate 515 of JAFEBB010000096.1, forward strand.
CGGCTTCACTTCGTCGGCGTAGCGCAGCTCCTGCATCACGATGCCGTTCTCGACCGGCCGCAAGAGCACCAGGTACTGCTTGCCCCGCGCCGCGTACTTGGCGAGCGCGCAGCGCTGCGTCTCGCGCATCGCCTCGCCGAGAAGTTTGTAGGACTTGTCCGCGCCCTTGTCCGGGCCGAGGTAGTAGGCCTTCTCGAAGTAGAGCGGGTCGACCTTCGAGAGCGGAACGAACTCGGTGATCTCGATGGCCTTCGACGCCTGCTCCTCGAGCGCCTTCAGCTCTTCTTCGGTGAAGAGGACGTACTGGTCCTTGGCGAACTCGTAGCCCTTCACCATGTTGGTGCGCTCGACGACCTCGTTGTTGTCCTTGGGGCAGATGTACTGCTGCTTCACCCGGCCCTTGCACTTGTCGTGCAGCAGGTTGAACGAGATCCCCGACGACGACTCGTTCGTCGAGAACAGCTTGATCGGGATGGAGACCAACCCGAAGCTGATGGTCGCGGTTCCAATGGATCGAGTGGCCATGGCCCCAATCCTAGGGCCCGGCCCCAGGAGATCGCCATTTCTCCACCGGACAAGCTCGCCCCCTACCGCGCCAAGCGTTCGGCCGACGCCACGAGCGAGCCGTTCGGCGCCGGCGTCGAGGGCGCAGGAGCGTCCGGGCCCGGACTCTTCGTGGTGCACAAGCACTCGGCCACCCGGCTGCACTACGACCTGCGCCTGGAGATGGGCGGCGTGCTCATGAGCTGGGCGGTGCCCAAAGGGCCGTCTCTGGATCCGGAGGAGAAGCGGTACGCGGTACACGTCGAGGATCATCCGCTCGAGTACGCCGACTTCGAGGGCATCATCCCCGAGGAGAACTACGGCGCCGGTCCGAGCATCGTGTGGGATCGCGGCACGTGGGTTCCCATCGAGGGCAAGAAGCACGGGCTCGAGCACGGCAAGCTGCTCTTCGAGCTCCATGGCCACAAGCTCAAGGGCCGCTGGCAGCTCATTCAGCTCAAGGGCAAGCCGAAGGACTGGCTGCTCATCAAGAAGCCCGACGCGTACGCGCAGAAGGATCCGCCGCCCTGGCCGGAGACGTCGATCTACTCGGGCGTCGACGTGGAGGCGCTGGCCGAGCTGCCCAAGCTCCGCGAGGCCGTGCGGCGCGAGCTCGAGGCCGCCAAAGTCCCGCGCGGCAAGGTGGACGCGCGCACGCTCGAGCTGATGCTCGCCGAGACCGCCGATGCGCCGTTCTCGCGCGAGGGTTGGATCTTCGAGCTCAAGTACGACGGCTTCCGGCTCGTCGTCGCGCGGAACGATGGCAAGTCGGTGATGCGCTATCGCCGCGGCAGCGACGCGAGCGGTCCGTTCCCCGAGCTGGCGCGCGCCGTCGCGGGCTTGCCGTATGACTGCGTGCTCGATTGCGAGCTCGTGGTCCAGGACGAGAAGGGCCACCCGAGCTTCAACCGCCTGCAGCAGCGCGTGCAGCTCCAGCGCGCCCTCGACATCGCCCGTGCCCAGGTGAGCCTGCCCGCCACGCTCTTCGCGTTCGACTGCCTCGCGCTCGAGGGCCACGACCTGCGCGGGCTGCCGCTCCTCGAGCGCAAGAAGTGGCTCAAGCACGTGCTGCCGCCGGTCGGGCCGATTCGGTACGCGGATCACATCGAGACGCTCGGCGCCGAGCTCTTCGCGCAGGTGCGCTCGCGCGGGCTCGAGGGCGTGATGGCCAAGCGGGCCAATGCGCCGTATCGCGGCGGGCGGCGGCCGGATTGGAAGAAGGTCCGCGGCGAGCGCACCGGCGAGTTCGCAGTCGTGGGCTTCACGCTGCCCGAGGGCAGTCGCGTGGGCCTGGGCGCGCTGGATCTCGCGGCTTGGGACGGCACGCGCTTCGTCTACGTGGGCGGCGTGGGCACCGGCTTCTCCGACAAGCTGCTCGAGTCGCTCCGCGAGGAGCTCGAGCCATCACGCGTGAGCAAGCGGCAGTTCGTGGGCGAGCTGACGCCGGGCCGGAAGCACGTGTGGCTCGAGCCGAAGCGGGTGGCCGAGGTCGCGTTCTTCGACTGGAGCGCCGATCGGCACCTGCGCGAGCCGCGCTTCGTGCGCATGCGGCCCGACAAGACGCCGCAAGACTGCACGCTCTCGAATGACGGTCCGCCGAAGGCCAGCGCGCCGATCGAGGAAGTGCGCCGGGTGGTCGTGTCGAATCGGCAGAAGGTCTTCTTCCCCGACGACGGCATCACCAAGGGCGATCTCGTCGATTACTACCGCGCGATCTCGCCGTGGCTCTTGCCGTACCTGAAGGATCGGCCGGTGGTGCTCACGCGCTATCCCGACGGCATCGGCGGCAAGAACTTCTTCCAGAAGGACGCGCCGCCGTTCGTGCCCAACTGGCTGCGCACGGTGCGGGTGTGGAGCGAGATCTCCCAGCGCGACATCGACTACTTCGTGGTCGACGACGAGAACGCGCTCGCCTACCTCGCCAATCTCGGCACGATTCCGCTGCACGTCTGGTCGAGCCGGGTGGGCGCGCTGCAGTCGCCGGACTGGTCGATCATCGATCTCGATCCCAAGGGCGCGCCGTTCAGCGACGTGGTGAAGGTCGCGAAGAAGGTGCACCAGATCTGCGACGCGATTGGCCTGCCGTGCTTTGCCAAGACCAGCGGCTCGACGGGCTTGCACGTGCTGCTGCCGCTCGGCGGCCAGTGCAGCTACGACGAGTCGCGCGCGCTGGCCGAGCTCATCTCGCGGGTGGTCGTGGAAGCGCTGCCCGACATCTGCACCTTGGAGCGGGTGGTGAGCGCGCGCGGCGGCAAGGTTTATCTCGACTATCTCCAGAACGGTCACGGCCGGCTGTTGGTGGCGCCGTTCAGTGTGCGTCCGCTGCCGAAGGCGCCGGTGTCGATGCCGCTCAAGTGGAGCGAGGTCACGCCGAAGACCGGGCCCACGAAGTTCACCATCGCGAATGCCGTCGCGCGGATGAAGAAGCTCGGCGAAGACCCGCTCGCGGACGTGCTCGGCAAGGCTCCCGACATCGGCCAGGTGGTTCAGCGGCTCGGCGCGAAGCTGCACGAGCTGGCGAAGTAGATCGCGCCGCAGATCACGTGTTCAATCGCCATCTACACGCGCGTTCAGGCTGCCATCGCCGGCTCGAACTCGTCCTCCGCCAGCTCTTCCAGGGTCCGCTGCAGGAAGCCGTCGAACAGCGCGCCCTCGACCGCGCCCGCCTCGAGCTCCTCCGCGTCCACGACCACCAGCCAGTCGCCCAGGTGCCGTCGCTCCACCGAGGAGAGCTGGGCGCCGTGGGCCTCCAGAAAGGCCGAATAGCCAGGCAGCTCGCAGAGCCGCAGGGTGACAGGAAAGCCTCGCTCGAGGACGTCGCGTTGGGTGGCCATGGGCACCTCCTCCGTGATGCGAGCAGGCTACCGCGCGACCCTGACATTCCGTTCAGTGGTCCTGTCGGTCCGCGGACAGCCCCCGCCTGCCTGCTGCGCTCCGGCCTTCGTTTGGGTACGTTGTTTCCAGCATGGCTGAGATCCCTCAAGCGAGCTGCGGCATCTGCGCCTTCTGCGAGCAGCCGCGGAACGACGAGCCCGACGAGATCGTCCGGGTGGCCGTCGCGCTGGAGGAGCACCTCGCCCGCGATCACGATCTCTCGTGGTCGCGCGCAAGGGAGACCGCGCGGAGCTGGCTGGACCGGGCCATCGAATCCACGCGCCACGTCGGGTAGCCCGCTCGTTTGCTCGCGTGCACGGTCCGTTCGACTAGAGTTCAGCGCATGGCACACCGCGAGGAGCTGGAGCCGCTGCAGGGCGCGCTTTCCGAGGCCCTGGGCGGGCTCGCGAAGCGCGGCGCCCCCTCGACGCTCTGGCCGCTCTGGCAGCTGGCCGCCGGAGCCGCCGCTGCGGGCAGCTCGCGGCCGGTGTCGTTCGAGCGCGGCACGCTGCAGGTCGAGATCGACACGCCGGCCTGGCTCGCAGCGCTGCAGGGCCAGGAGGCAGAGCTCGTGGCTCGGCTCAAGAAGTCGTTGCCGGGGTTTTCGCGGCTGGAGCTGCGGCTGCGCTGGGGGAACCGGTGAAGGCGCTGCTCTTGTTGGCCGTCCTGGCGGCTTCGCCTGCCCCCGCGACGGATCCGGCAGCCCTCGAGGTTCGCGCCGCAGAGCAGGTGAACGCCGCGTTCGTGGCCGCCAAGCTCGTGCCCCCGATGCGCGATCCCGGGCTCTCGCTGGCCGCGCGCGATCTCGCCACGCAGCTCGCCGCGGGCAAGCTCGACAAGTCCCGGCTCTCGGACGCCGTGCCCGCCGCCATCTCCCGCGCGGGTGCCTGGGATCCCGCGCCGCGCACGCTCATGCTCGCCGGAAGCGCCGCGGAGCCGCTGCTCCAGTACCTGCGCGCCCAGCCTTCGCTCACCGAGGATCGCCCGGACGTGATGGGCGTGGGCATCGCCAGCAGCGCCGGCAAGCTGACCTTGCTGGTGCTCTTCGCGCAGCGCTACGCCGAGCTGAAGCCGTTCCCGCGCGAGCTCCCCGTGGGCGGGCAGGGCGCGCTCGACGTGACGTTGAAGGGCAAGCTCGGCTCGCCCCAGCTCGTGCTCACCGGCCCGGATGGCCACGCGGAGACCAGCACCGACGCGGCCGCTTCCGGCCAGCGCCTCACCGCGCCCATCCGCTTCGCGCAGCAGGGCCGCTACACGATCGAGGTGGTCGGGCGCGATGCGAGCGGGCCGCGGGTGGCGGCCATCTTTGGAGTCGTCGTGGGCAACGCCAAGGACCAGGCCGACATCGACGATCCGCCCGAGCCCGCCGATCCCATGGCCAAGATCGACGCGGTGCTCGAGCACATCAACAAGGTCCGCGCGCGCAAGCACCTGCCGCCGCTCGAGCACGACCACGACCTCGACGTGGTGGCGCTCGATCACTCGGTGGACATGGCCAAGAACCACTACTTCGCGCACGTCTCTCCGACGCAGGGCGACCTGCACGCGCGCCTGCAGAACCGGGCCGCGTACGTGCGCGCCGGCGAGAACCTGGGCGAGGCGGGTGGGGCGCTCGCCGCCGAGCGGGCTATCGAGGCCTCGCCTGCACATCTCGAAAATACTCTCGATCCGCAGTTCACGCGCGTGGGCCTGGCGCTCTTTCCCAACCAGCACGCCGGCGGCGAGGTGACGCTGCTGCTGACCGAGATCTTCGTCACCCCGCCGCCCAAGATGGACGACCCCGCCACCGCGATCGCCGAGGCCGTGAACCGCGCGCGCGTGGGCCGCAAGCTGCCCGCGCTCGCCCGCGACGGCATCCTCGATCGCGTGGCCAGGGAGCACCTCAAGCTGATGATCGGCGACGGCATGCCCGGCGGCGAGCGCGACGCCCAGGACGCCGCCCTCGAGGCCGATCCCGCGCTCCAGGCCGTGGCCGTGGACCTCTTCGTGGGCTCCGTCCCCGACGACGCGCTGCGTTCGCGAAACGCCCTCTCCGGCGGCTTCAACCGCGTGGGCGTGGCCGCGCAGGTGGTCAACAACAAGCGCTACGGCAGCGACCGCCTTTGGATCTGCGTGCTCTACGGCGACGTCGGCGCCGGGCGCTGACGGGCAGACCTCATTGCAGGTGTGAAAACTCCCACCTGGCGGGCACACCGCCCTTTTCTTTGGCGTGCGGGTGCCTCATGCTTGGAGTAACGGACGGGGGTCTGCGGTCGCGCCGGACGCCGGCGAGAGGGCAGCCTTGGTCGCCATCGCAGACACCGCTGAAGCGCTCCTGCCCGCGGCCGCGCCGCGCATGCTGCGCTACCGCCAGCTGCTCTCGGGCGCCCGGTTCGATCCTGCCGCGTACTTCAACTCCTTCGCCCGTTGGATGCCGTTCAAGCTGGGCGAGTCCAAGGCCGACGCGGCCATCCCCTACGTCCTCGCCGACGAGCTGGTGGAGGCCGCCCAGCAGGCCGCCCAGGAGTTCCTGGCGCTGGTGAAGCGGCGCAAGGAAGGCGAGCCGGCCCGCGAAGTAGCGATATATCTAGAAAATCAGCCCAGACGACTCCCGCCCTGGCGGCTTTTCCCGGGCCGGCTGGGCGAAGGCTCGTACTTGGCCAGCGTGGCCGCGCGCGCGCTGCGCATGGACCCCTTGCTCGACGCAGGGTTGGTGGAGGCCTGGCTCTCGCGAGGGACGTCGGCCAACCTCTTCGTGGAGCAGCTCCACGCGCTCGCCAGCCAGGCGCTGGAGACCGACCTCAACTCCGGCGTGGATCTGCCGTACCTCTACGTGCTCACGCTCGCCATGGGCGCGCTGGTGGAGGACCTCAAGCAGCACGCCAAGACCGCGCAGATCCGCGGCGTCACCTACGACCGCCTCGAGAAGGCGCTGGGGTTCCTCTACTACGTCACCATCGACGAGCTCTTCGACCGGCTCCTCCAGCCGCTCCCGGGCCGAGGCTTGCCGTTCGAGACGGAGAGCTATGCGCTGCGCGTCCGCGTGGCGATGAACCCGCTAGCGTTCTGCAGCATCCGCAAGAGCGTGCTCTTCAACGACCTCAACCCCTACGCCATCTCCACGCCCTGGGAAGCCACGCTGGAGCCGCTCTTCGCGGACCTGCTGGGCCCCGACTCGGATCCGCGCGGCATCGAGACCCGGCTGCAGAAGCTCATCCTCAGCGAGAGCGGGCTCGCCGAAGCTGCCCTGGCGCAAGGCCGGCTGGCACACATGCGCGAGGCGGTGCTCGCCTTCCTCACGCGCTTCGACGCCTACGACGCCAACGTCACCGCGTCGCTGGTGTCCTCGGCCTCGCGCGACGAGGACCTGGCGCAGCTCCCGCGGCAGTCGAAGGAGCTCCTGGCCGCGGTGGCGCCGCTCTCGCACCGACGGCTCGGGCCGCACGAGGCCGCGGCGCTGCACAACCTGCGCGAGGCGCTGACGGGCGAGGCCGATCGGGCGCGGCTGGTGTCGTTCGCGACGGTGGGCTTCATCGCGCATGCGCTCGACCGCTTCGTGGTGGAGCAGCTCGACCAGGCCCGCGCGCGGCTCCGCGACCGCCGCTCGGAGTTCTCGCCCCAGCGCCGCCAGCAGGAGTACGACCAGGGCACGCTCTACCGCTTCTCCGCCGACGGCCTGCCCTTCCTGCGCTCCGCCAGCCGCGCCAACCAGGGCCACCTCTTCATCGACCTCAAGGGCTTCACCCAGCGCACCTACCGGGCCAAAGAAGTGGTGATGGCCGAGTTCATGCGCTCGGAGTTCTACGCGCCCATCCTCCGCGCGGCGCGCGCGCACCTCTCCACGCCCGGCGCCGACGGCCAGCCCGCGCTCACCTTGCAGAACCTCCTCGGTGACGCGGCCGTGTTCTCCGGCGACGTGCGCGCGCTGGTGCGCCTCGCGCGCGACATCCAGCAGCACCTCGCGGGCTACGCCGAGAAGCTGCGCGTGCGCATGGGCCCGGTAGCGGCCGAGGCCGAGCAGCGGATGCGGACCGTGCGCGCGGAGGCCGACGACGCCATCCTCAAGCTCCAGACCGAGCAGTCGATGATCGAGGCGGAGATGGCTCGCAAGCGCCACCTGCCGCCCGCCGCGCAGGAGGAGCTGCTCTGGGACTTGTACGCCCGCCGCGCGTTCGCGCTGGAGAAGCGGCGCAGCGATGCGGAGCTGTCGGGGCAGGGCGCTGAAGTGGAGCGGCTCGTTCGCGCGGAGAGCGCGCTGCAGCAGGAGCGCGCGGCGCTCACCGAGACGCTGGAGGTCCTCACCGGCGCCGAGCGGCAAGCCCACATCGACGAGCGCATCTGCGCGCCCGAGCGCGCCCGCCGCGCGGAGATCCAGCGCGAGGTGGCCAGCTTCACCGAGAACACGCGCGTGATGCTGCGCGCGCTCGAAGAGGAGGCGCGGAGCGCGAGCGGGTTCGGGCTCGAGGCGGGGCTCTTCGTAACCTACGGCGCCGCGGCGGAGCGCGTGGAGCTCGACGACCCGGGCTTCGGTGCGGTGCGCGTGGCCATCGCCGAGAAGATCAACGAGGCGGCGCGCGGCACGGCGCGGTCGGCGCCCATTCGGGCCAAGCTCGAGGCGCTGCTGGAGCGCGCGCGGGCTCGCAAGCCGACCATGGAGCTGCCGTTCTTCGTCTACGTGGACCAGACCTACAGCTTCGTCTTCTCGCCGGAGCTGACGGCGCTCGTGGACGCTGCGGTGGCGAAGAAGGACCCGGCGCAAGCCGCAGAGGCGTCGCGGATGCTGGCCGAGGGCGTGCAGCACGACGTCGCGCGCATGATGGGCAAGCCGGACCCCGCCGCGCCTGGCCTGCTCACGGTGCTCAACGACATCTACAACGTGGGCGAGGCGTTCTCGGAAGAGGCGCTGGAGGCCTTCCTGCGCGAGACGCGCGCCACGCGCTTCGCCTTCCGCCGTGGGTTCAGCCAGGCGGAGCTGCACCCCGACTTCCGCGAGCGCTACCTCTTCACGGACGACGCCATCCAGCTCTGCATCTCCGTGCCGCTCTCGGGTGATCTCGCCGACACGCTCATCTTCCGGCTCGCGGGCCACGTGCACTTCCGCGGCTTCGAGGCCAAGCGCGCCACCGCTGTCTACGAGCTCTTGCGGCCGAACTCCGGCTTCGTGAAGCTGCTCGCGCACCACCACCTGCGCACGTGGTTGAACGACGCGCGCTCGGGCGCGGCGATGGGGCGGCCGGGATCGAATCCGGGGTAGCTACTCTTCGAAGAGCGCGATGAGCTGCTGCACCGTCTCGTCGAAGCTCGAGTTCTCGTCGGTGCGCTGCTTGAGGAACGCCTCGATGGCGTCGATCTTGTCGATGGCGTAGTCGGTCTTGGGATCGGTGCCGTACTGGTATGCGCCGAGCGTGATGAGATCGCGCTGCTTCTCGTACTGGGCGAGCGTCTCTCGCAGCTTGCCCGCGGCCGCCTTGTGCTCCGGCGTGGCGATCTGGCTCATCACGCGCGACAGCGAGGGCAGTACGCCCAGCGCCGGCCAGTGGTTTCGCTCGCCGAGGGCGCGGTCCATGATGAAGTGGCCGTCGAGGATGCCGCGGACCTCGTCGGCGATGGGCTCTTCCATGTCGCCGCCCGCCACGAGCACCGTGTAGATGGCGCTGCAGACGCCCTTGTCGCTGTTGCCCGTGCGCTCCAGCATGCGCGGCAACATCGAGAAAACGCTCGGCGGATAGCCCTGGCGCGCCGGCGGCTCACCGACCGCGAGGCCCACCTCGCGCTGCGCGCGCGCGAGGCGGGTCACGGTGTCGAGCATGAAGAGCACATTGCCGCCGCGGTCGCGGAAGTACTCGGCGATCGACGTGGCCACGAAGCCCGCGCGCAGGCGCACGAGGGAAGGCTGATCGCTCGTGGCGCAGACCACCACGCTGCGCTTGAGGCCCTCTTCGCCGAGCGAGTCCTCGATGAACTCCAACACTTCGCGACCACGCTCGCCGATGAGCGCGACGACCACCAGGTCGGCCTTCACCTGCCGGGCGATCTGGCCCATCAAGGTCGACTTGCCCACGCCGGAGCCGGCGAACATGCCGATGCGCTGGCCCTCGCCCATGGTCAGCAGGCCGTCGATGGCGCGCACGCCCACGCTGAGCGGCTGGGTGATGCGCTTGCGCGTGAACGGGTCGGGCGCGGTGCGGTCCACGCTCCACTCGGTGAGCCCGGGCGGGAGGGGCTTGTTGTCGATGGGGTCGCCCAGGCCGCCCAGCACGCGCCCCAGCAAGCCTTCGCCGACCTGGATCATCAGCGGGCGGCCGGTGGGGATGACCTCGGAGTCGGGGCCGATGCCGGTGAGCTCGCCGAGCGGCATGAGCATCACCTCTTCGCCCTGGAAGCCGACCACTTCGGCGCGCACGCTCTTGGCGGTCTTGCCGCGGCCCTGGATGTAGACCACCTCGCCCACGCGCACGCCGGGCACGGCCGCGCGGATGATGAGGCCGGTGAGCTCGGTCACGCGCCCGCGGACGCGCACCGTCTGCACGTCCTTCACCATCTCGACATATCTAGATAGGTCGATGGCCATGGCCTACGACTCGCCGAGCAGGGCGCGCTGCAAGAGCTCCAATTGCGTCGAGAGCTGGGCGTCGACCGTGCCGGCCTCGGTCTCGATGACGCAGCCGCCGCGCTGCACCGCAGGGTCCTCGCGGAAGCCGATGTCCTTGAGCCTGCCGATGTGCTCCAGCAGCTTGCGCTTCTCGCGCCGCAGGATTTCCACGTCGTCCGGGTTGGCCCGGATGATGAGCTCCTTGCTCTGCCGGAGCTGCTCGATGGCCTTGGCCACGATGCGGAGGATGGTGTCCTCGTCGGTGGCCAGCTCCGCGCCGATGATGCGCTCGGCGGCCTTCATGGCCAGCTTCACGACCTCCGGTTCCGTTGCCTTGAGCAGCTCGCCCGCCTGGATCTTGGCGCGCGCGAGGATCTCCGTCATCTCCCCATAGCCGAGCTGGCGGCCCTCTTCGCGGGCCTTGGCGAGCACCTGGGCGCGCTCCTGCTCGGCCTTGGCGATGATGGCGGCGGCGCGCTGCTCGGCCTGGGCCACGATGCCGTGGGCCTCACCGCGAGCCTCCACCTCCTCGGCGCCCATGACGGCGCGGCGTGGGGCCACGGCCATGCGGGGCTGGGAGAGGGGCTCGACGCTGGGCGCGCCGGATTCGCCGCTCTTGATGATCTTGCCGACCATGGGTGGACCTCAGGGGTCCATTCTACGCGCGGGCCGGAAAAGTCCCCAAAACCTGCCCGTCAGCGGTCGTCGTCGCCGGAGCGGTCGCGGTGGCGCGCGGGTCGGGCCTGGGCCGCAGCGTCGCCGCGGACCACCTTGGGCCTGCCGGCGGTCATGCGGTGGATGGCCGAGCCGCTGGGGTCGCGCGGGATCTGGCCCGTCGGGGCGCGCACGATGGGCACCTCGCCCGGCGCAGGTCGCTCGGGCATGCGGTGAATCGACGAGCCGTCCGGGTCGCGCTTGATCTTGGAGCGATACACGGGCCGCGCGGTGGGCACGCCGGTGGTCGGCGGGCGGCTGGGAGCCTCCATCGACACGCGCGGCCGTCGCGGAGGCTCGGAGGCAGGCGGCCTGGGCACGGGCGGAATCGACGACCGCGAGACGCGCGGTGGCTCGGCCGGCTGCTCGGTCGGCGCGCGCACACGCAGGGCCATCGGCGGCGGCGCGAGCCGCACCGGGCGCTCCACCAGCCCGCGCTCGGCCAGGTGCTCCAGCCGCGCGACCACATCGACCTTGAGCCGCTCGCCGTTCTTGGGGCGCCCGTGCACGCGCTCGGCGCGGATGCCGCCGATGAGCATGCGGCCCAGCTCGTCGCGGTGGCGTTCGGCCAGCCTCGACGCGAACTCGGGGCTCTCGGCCAGGCACGCGCGCACCAGTCGACGCAGGCCCGCCCGGCGCACCGCGTGCCGCGGATCCTCGCCCACGTAGTCCTTCACCATCGCCTCGGCTTCGGGCCCGGGCAGCCTGCGCGCCGCGCTGGAGCCGGCCACCTTTGCCGCGAGCGCGCGCTGCTCGGCCGAGAAGCCCTTGAGCAGCTCGTCGCGCGCGGCGGGCTCGAGTCCTGCGAGCGCGGGGCCGAGCTCGTCGGCGCCGAGGTGATCGGCCAGGGTGAGCAGGTCCTTGGCCGAGAGGTTGTGCACGTCGGGGAAGAGGAAGCCGGCCTGCCGCGGCGCGAGCTTCTGCAGCTGCCGCTCGAAGTGCCAGCGGATGACCTGCAAGATCTCCGGGCGCACCTCGCGGGTCAGCTTCACTTTGGCCGGCGGGAGCTCGTTGCGCACCTGATCGGCGAGCTGGGCGGGCAGGGCGCGGAGGATCACCTCGGCCAAGGCCGGACGCTCGCCGCGCAATGCTTCCACCACCTGCCGCGGATCGGCGCCGCGCAGATCGCCGCCCTTGCGGCCCATCACCAGCCGCTTGATCTCCTGCACCAGGAACGGGATGCGCTTCTCGCGCGGCACCTGCATCAGGCGCTCGGCGCGTTCTTTCAGAACCTCGGCCTCGTCGTCGGGGAGGTGGTCGAACGCGGCCGCGCCTTCGGCTCCGCCGAACGTGACGGCCGTGAGCAGCAGCATCGACTGCCGCTTGGTCAGGTTCGTGAAAAAGGAATCGGCGCGCACGGCTCAGACCAGCATCGCACGGTTCCGCCGCCTAGGCTTCCGGAGCGGCCCCGCGGGCGCGGCGCGGCTGCGGCTGCGCGCCCGAGCGCCAGTACAGCATGCCAATCCAGCCGGCCAGGACGAGCACCGCCAGGATCGCACCGGCGGCCATGGTCTTGAAGCTGCTCACGGAGTCGGCCGACATGCGCAGCCCGGCCAGGTCCACGTAGGCCTCGCCCGCGCTCTCGCCGCCGGGAAGGTTGGCCGGAGTCAGCGCGACCTCGACGCCCGCCGGCGTCAGATCGGGGATCGCGCGCGCCACCAGCGCCTTGATCTTCTCTTCCGACACGGGCGGCTTGTCCTCGAGCTGCCCAGCGGCGTTCTTGCTGCGCCGATAGGTGATGACCACGGAGGCCGACGGCATGGCCCGCTTCTGCCGATCCTCGAGGTCGCTCGACTCGGGGATGTTCACGTTCACGCGCGCGCTGAGCACGCCGTCCACGCTCTCGAGCGTCTGCGCGAGCTCGCCCTGGAGCGCGCCGATGTAGCGCGCCTTCTCCTCGGTCGCGGTGGGCACCATCGAGGGCGTCGCGTAGGTCTGCGACAGGCCGGCCTGGTGGTCCGGCGGCAGGTGGTTGGCCACGAGCAGCTCGGTGGCGCGGTTCACCTCGCCCTTGGGAACCAGGATGGCCCAGGTGGGCTTGTCGCCGCCTTCTTCGTGCCGCTTCTCCGCAGGAATGCCCTGCTGCGAGAGCACCACGCGGATCTCGTTGGCGTCCTTCTCGTTGAGGCCGTGCTGCACCTCGGCTTCGCAGCCAGCCAGCGCGGCCACGAAGAACACCGCGGCGAATCGGGTCAGGTTCATTCGGGCCAGAAGTCTAGCCGGACGCCTCCGGAATGCGAAGCACGCCCTCACTGGCAAATCGGGGTGTCCAGCGCAGCGTCGGTGAGATCGGCAGACACCGTTCCGGCGCCGCCGAAGACCAGCCCGCCCCAGGGGTCGTAGTCGTAGAGCGTGGTGTCGGTCCAGCCGTTGGCCGCGTTGATGAAGCCCTGGGTGGTCATGTCGTTCACGAGCGGGTGGCCAGGCTCGCCCACGTTCACGATCGGCGGCAGCGCAGGCACGGTGTTGAGCTCGCAGCTCCCGAAGTCGCAGCCGAAGGTGCAGCCGTTGGTGGTCGCGTAGTCGCCGTGCTTGTCCTTGCTCACGTACACGACCGGGAAGCCGTTGCTGCCGACGTCGCAGGTCGCATACCCGCTGCACGGCGAGCTCGACCATGCCTGCTGTACGCACCAGCTGTCGTGCTCGCAGGTCGTGTTGCGGTGGCTGATGGCCGCGATGACCATGATGCCCTCGGGTGGCGGCAAGGTCGTGTCGACGGTGATCGCGAAGTTCTCGTCGTCGCCCGCATGGCCCGAGAGGCCGCAGTCCTGCTCGTAGAGGTGGTCGTAGCGGATCTCGAGGTAGCGCGGGGGCGAGCTCGTGTCCTGCGGATGCGGGAACACGCGAACCGCAAAGCCCGAGGGCGTGCCGCAATCTTCGCTCGTCGAGAGCGACACGAACGGCAAGTAGTCCGAAGCGACCTGCGTCTCCCAGGCGTCGTCGAGGCCGTCCTGGTCTTCGTCGACGATGCCCGTGGTGCCGGTGCTCGAGCCGCTGCTGCTCGTGCTCGACGTGCTCGAGGAAGTCGTCGTGCCCGTGCTCGTGCTGCTCGTGCTGCTCGTGCTGCTCGTGCTGCTGCTCGACGACGTGCCCGTTGATGCGGAGCCGCTGCTGCTCGACGACGACGTGTACGAGAAGTGTCCGCCGCTGCCCGAGCTGCCGACTGCGCTCGCGCCGGTCGACGTCGAGCCGTGCGTGCTCGAGCTGCCGTCGAAGGCGCAGCCCGCGCACACGATCGCCAATGACAATGCGCCCCACCGCATCCGCTCAGTCTATCCCAGCGGCCCAGGCCTCGAACGCGTCGGTGAAGTTTCGCGCGGCGTTCGCATCGGTGCGGAAGTAGAGCGACGGCTCGATGAGCTCGAGCTCCATGAGCGCGGGCGCGCCGTCGTCGAGGAGAACGAGGTCCACGCGCGCCTGCACGAGCGTGCGGTCCATGGCCTTCATGACCGAGTCCGCCGCGGCGATCACATTCGCTGGCGGTTGCGCAGCTCGGATCTCGCCGCCGTGCTCTTCCTGCACTCGGAAGTCGCCCGACTTGGGAACTTTCAAGATTGCGTGGCTGCGCTTTCCGCCGAAGTAGAAGACCGAGTACTCGCCAATCTCGGTGACGGACTTGATGAACGGCTGCGCCATCCACGCGCGCTGCGCGAAGTGCGACGCGATCTCTTCGAGCTTCGAGTCCGCATCGATGACGTAGGTGTGCGTGGCGTTTGCGCTCACGATGGGCTTGATGACCTGCTTGCCGCGGCCGCGAAGCGCGTCCAGGTTCGGGCCTTCGCCAAAGATCGTGGGCACGATGCGCACGCCGCGATCACGCAGATCGCGCAGGTACGTCTTGCGAATGTTCCAGCGAATCACGTCGAGCGGATTCGCGAGCGGCACGTCGATCTTCGCGAGCGCAGCCAGGAACGCGTCGGAGTCGTGCTGGTAGTCCCAGGTCGAGCGCACCATCACGCGCTCGTACTGCTTCCAATCCACGTTCGCTCGCCAGGGCACTTCGTCGATCTGCCAGCCGCGATCCGCGAGCTCGGCAATGGCAATCGCGTCGTCGACGACGAAGTCCCCGCGATCTTCCAACGTGAGAAACGCCGCGCGCCGCATGGCCGGAACCTATCGCGGTCCCCCGCAACGACGAAGGCCCGACATCGAGCCGGGCCTCCGCGGGTGCTGCGAAGATCGAGACTAGACCTGCGTCTTGAGCGTGTCCTTGAGGCCGTTGGTGGCCTTCTCCACGACCTTCGACGTGAGCTCCATCTCCTGGCTGTACTGGTACACCTGCATCTGCAGGACGGTGAGCTCCTGGAAGTTCATCTTCTTCGCGCCGCCGCCGACGGCCATCTGGATCATCTTGTCCATGTTGGCCTGGCCGTGCTCCAGGTCGCCCACCATCTTCATGAGCATCGTGGGCTCGCCCTTGTTGGTCGGGTCCACGGCCTTGTTGGTGATGACGTTGGTCTTGTCGAGGCGGGCCTTGTCGGCCTTCTGCGTCTCGGTGACCTTCTGGGCCTGGGTGACCTGCTGGGCCTTCTGCACGCCCGCGGCCTGCTGCACCTGGCTAGCGGCGTGGGCCTGTTGGGCCTTCTGGGCCATCACCCCGTCGAACTTCGACTCCTGAAGCTTGGTGAGCTGAACTTCCTTCTGGTTGGCCTGCTGCGCCTGCTGGGCGACCTGTGCGCCTTGGATTGCTGCCATGGCTGCTCTCCTTCTTCGATCCTGCCTTCGTGTCGCCCGCCGCTGCGCGTTCCTCGGCGAGGAAATCTTTGAGCTTCTCGATCGCCCGGGCGTGGAGCCGGCTCGCCCAGCTCTTGCTCTGTCCGATCGTCTCTCCAGCTTCCTGGAGCGTCTTGCCCTCGTAGTAGTAGGCGATCAGGAGCTTCTGTTCGTTCTCCGGGAGCTTGTCGACGGCCTTTCGCACCAGCGACTTGAGCTGCTCCTGTTCGAGGCGCTCGTCAGGGCCGAGCGTCTCGTCTTTGACCTGGAGGTTCTCCATCCCCTCCAAGCTGGCTGCGAAGATGGCGGCCAGGCTTTCGACGGCGACCGCAATCTCCCTGGAATCATCATCGGCAGAAGGGGAGGGTTTGTTGCTTCCCAGCTCCTGGTCGGCCTTGTTCTGGAGGAACTGGGTGGTGCGCTCGCCGACGTAAATCTTCGATAGATCAGGGCCCTTGAGGGTGCCCATCTTGCGAAGGCCGTCGTAGATCGCGCCCTTGATGCGGTAGTGCGCGAAGGTCAGGAAGTTGGTGCCGAACTTGGCGTCGAAACGGTCTGCCGCCTCGAGCAAGCCGATGTTGCCGTAGGCGCAGAGGTCCTCGAGGTCGAGGCGGCCGCCGAACTGCTTGCGGACCTGCACCGCCAGCGAGCGCACGTAGGCGCCATACTTGGTGAGGATTTGCGCGTGGGGTTCGCCGAGCGGCACAGAGGTCTCCTAGAGCCTACTTGCCTGCGCGCGACCAGGTTCGCTCCAGTGCCGCCGCGAGCCGGGGATCCTCTTCCAGTGTATCAGCGATCTGCTCCACCAATTTCTTGTTGGATTTCCCGTTCTTGCCCAGCATGCCCTTCTTCTGGAGGATGGTCTGGACGGCCTGCTTGGTGGCCTCGCTCTTGGAGCTGATGGCGCCCGAGGCGAGGTCCTTGGCGATCTGCTGCAGGCTGGTGGTGACGGGATCGACGCTGGCCGAGCCCGCCGCGCGCGACGCGCCCACGAGCGACTCGGTCTTGCCCACGCCCTCGTTGCCCTCGACGCGGAATGACTTCCCTGCGCCGCTTGCGCCCTTGGCGCCGCCGGTCCCGCCGACGCCGCCGCGCTTGCCGCCGCCTTTGACTCCGCCGACCGCCATGGTGCACCTCGGTTCTGCGGGAATCTTAGGCTACTTCTTGGCCTTCGCCTTCTTGGGCGGAGGCAGCGCGCCGGCCTCCACGGCATCCAGCAGCGCCTGGGCGAGCTTGCCGCCGTCGCCGTCGGGGTCGAGATCGAGCGCGGCCTTGAGCTCCTTCTCCGCCTCGGCCTTCTTGCCCAGGAAGAGCAGGGCTTCGCCGCAGTGCGCGCGCGGAAGTCCGGCCTTGGGCGCCACGCGCTGCGCCGCGCGGAAGGCTTGCAGCGCCTTCTCGTGGTGGCCCTGCGCGAACTCCAGCGTGCCCAGCGCGAGCTGCGGCACTTCGCTCTTGGGGAACAGCGCCGCCGCGCCGTTGAAGACCTTCTGCGCAGCCTTGAAGTTGCGCATGTCCATGTACAGGTAGCCGGCCTCCAAAAGCAGGACGGCTTCCTCGCGCGAGACCTCGACCAGACCCTGGATGCTCTCCGCCATGTTGCCCCTTCCTGGTCGCGGCCCGCACGAGCGAAGCGGCAAGGTCGCCCGCAGGCCACCTTGCCGCCCCGATGCTCACGAAGGAGCCGCGAGATTAGTGGATGTTCGAGATGCTGTTCTTCGCGGTGTCGTGGCGAACCTTGAGCACGTTGGAGAGGGTGCTGAAGGTCTGGTTCTCCTGCTGCATCGTGTTCTGCAGCTCGAGGTACTGCATGTTCATCGCCGCCTGCTGCTGGAGGACGGAGCCAAAGCCCGCCGCCTGCGCGTCGGTGCCGGTGCTCACGGGAACCGCGCCCGCGCCCACGCCCGCCGTGCCGCCGGTGGTGGTGTTCGGGACGGTCGCGCCGCCGACGCCCATGCCGGTGGCGTACGAGGCGCCGACCACGCCGCCGCCGACCGAGCTCTGACCGGACGAGGCCGAGGAGGCCATGGTGCCCACGCCGCTCACCGCCGCCGAGACGATGGCGCCGCCGGGGACGAAGGGAGCCGCGACCGCAGCGCCCGAGGCGACCGCGTTGCCGGCCACCGAAGCGCCGTTCTGGATGCGCTGGCCGAACGAGTCATTCGGAGTCTGGCGGGCCTCCGTGACCTTGGTGTCGAGGCGAAGCGGGGTCGGGTCGATGCGGTTGACGGCCATGGCAGGCTCCTTGGAAAGCTTGCGGCTGAGAGTGCCGCGTGGTGAAGGGATTATCGCTCGTGCCCTGGAAACGTTTCGTCAATCCGTGACGCCATGCGATCTGGCGTCGTAACCGCTCTTAACGACGCCCCTTTTTCTGGCCCTGGGCGGAGAGCTGCTCCTTAACGTCGAAGAGCTGGTTGAGCAGTTCCTCGGTCTGCTCGATGGCCACGAGCGCGCGCTTGCCGTGCTCGGCCTTGAGCTTGGGCAGGCCGGACAGCGCGTCTTTGGTGGCTGCGAAGCGCGAGGTGATGGCGCCGCGATCCTCCGTCTCGAGGAAGACCTCGATGCCGGGATAGGCGCGTTCAGCGGGCGGCTGGGACTTGCTCATGTTGCCTCGGGCGAAGGTCGCAGCGGGAAGGCTACCAACCGCCTCTCCGAGCGGTCAACGCGCTTGCGCGAGCAGCTTCTTCAGCCCGTCGAGATAGGTCTGCGACAGCCCAGCGCTCGTCGCGCCACGAACCAGCGTCTCCAGAAAGCGCTTCGACGGCGGTGCGTCCTGCGGCAGGCGTCGATCGGGGCTGGCGCGAAACGCGAGGGCCTTCACGGGGGCGCCGCCCGCGAGCGGCGAGACCAGGACGTCGAACGGGACGTAGAGGCCGGAGATGGCGCCTTCCTTGTGCTCCACGAGCGCGCGCGCCGAGCCGGGCAGGGGAAGCGCGAGACCTTCCACGATGCCCGACGCGTCCTCGGTCAGGCTGGCGACGGCGCCGCCCCAGAAGCGGCTCTCGACGTCGAAGGCGAGCCGGAAGCCCGAGAGCCTCGCGGGAAAGGCGCCAGCGAAATCGGGCAGGGCGTAGTTGTGCTGGGCGGTCCACTCGGCGAAGGCCTGCTTGTCGAGAGAGCTCGCGTAGATGAACCACACGAAGTCGCTGGACGCGCTCGCTTCGTGGGCCTTCCCGACGACACTGAGCTTGGCCATGTGTCAGTTCAGCGCGTTGGGGACGGTGAGCGAGAAGGGGGCGATGGAGGCCTGGAACGTGGAGCCGTCGTCGCGGACCATGTTGTAGCTGCCGCGCATGGAGCCGTGCGGCGTCTTCAGGACGCAGTAGCTCGTGTATTCGAAGCTCTCGCCCGGCGCGAGGAGCGGCTGGTTGCCGACCACGCCCTCGCCTTTGACTTCCTCGGTGACGCCATTTCCGTCGGTGATGACCCAGTGGCGGCTGCGGAGCTGCGCGGGGGCGCCGCCCTCATTGGCGATCTGGACGGTGTAGGTGAACACGAAGCGCTGGGCCAGTGGGGTGGACTGGTCCTCGCGGTAGCGGCTCTCGACGGAGACGCGGATCCCCTGGGTCACAGCAGTAGACACAACGCGAAATTGCCAGAAAGCCAGGTTGCTCGCCAAGCAGGTTCGGAAGAGAGCGAAGAATCCCGTACTGCAGGCGGCCGTCGCGCGAGGGCGCGCCGGCGGGAGCGCGCCCGGCTTTCCCGATTGACTCGGGCGCACACTTGCTTGGGAAACGGTGACAGTGACCGGTGAATGGGAACCGGCCCGTTCTCCGTTTACCAGTCACGGTCACTGTTCCCAAAGTACGCGCGCGCAACGGGTGCCTCAGGGAAAGCCATGCATCCGCAAAGCGGGCACCAGCCGCCGCCCCGACTACAGCCCGAAGAACCCCTTCTTCTTCGTGGGCGGCGGCGTCTCGCCACCCTTCTGCTTCCGTCGCTCAATGACTCGAAGCTCCAGGGCGGCGTCCTGGTTGTTGGGGTTGGCTTTGACCGCCGCGCGGAAGTGCATCTCCGCCTTGTCCATGTCGTTCGCCGCGCGCGCAATCACGCCCGAGACGTAGTGCGCACGCTCGCACGCGGCGTCCTTGGCGAAGGCCTGCTTCAGGAGCCGGTCAATGATGCCCGTCTCCTTCTTGCGCGCCGGGTCGAGGTAGATGCACCAGGCCTGCGCCGCCAGGTCGTTGGCGTGCTGCTCGATCTCGTAGGCCTTGGCGAAGTGCCCCTCGGCCTCCGTGAACGCCTTCTTCTTGAGCGCGATGTCCGCCATGGTGCGCAGCTTCTTGGCCTCGAGCTGCGCCTCGCCCGACACGTCTCGCGCTCCGCCGGACTTGGTCGCCATCGGCGTGGGCGGCCGGGCCAGCTTCTTCATGTACTCCGAGCGGGCCTGGTCGTTGGTGAGCGTGTCGTACGACTCGCGAATGGCCGCGAAGACCTCGCGGGTCTTGTCGGAGAGGTGCCCCAGCGACGGCGGAAGCTTATCCGGGTGGAAGCGCTTGGCCAGCTCCATGAACGCCGCCTTGGCGCCCTGGGCGTTGGTGTTCTTGCTGATCCCCAGCCGCGCGAAGTGATCCTCGGTCTTGATCCGCGCGTAGCGGGCCTCGATGTCCTTGCCCAGCGCGGCCTCGTCGCCCGTGGCCGCCGGCGGCGCGGCCTTGATCGACTCCATCGTGTTGCCCGCGGGCGGAACGCTCGGGGCAGGCGCCGGCGCTGGCGGCGGCTCGAAGGGGCTGGAGCTGGCGCTGCCGCCGGAGCTCGGAAGGATGCCCGTGTTCTGCATGCCCAGGCGGCGCAGCCTCGCCCGGCGGGCGCGGGCCTCTTCGTCGTTACCCATGTCGTCCCCCACGGGGTCGTCCCAGATCGACTCCACATCGGCCGGGCTCACGTTGCTGCCCGCTGTGCCGAGCGAGTCGAAGGTGAACTCGAACTTGTCGGGCGGCCGCGCCGGGCTCTTCGACGTCGGCCGCGCCGGGCTGGTCGACCCCGGCCGAGCCGCATTGGCCGAAGGCGGCCGGGCCGCACCCGTCGACGTCGGCCGCGCCGTCACCGCAGGCTTGCTCGGCTCGGTGATGGGCCGCGCGCCCGTCGAGGTGGGCCGCGCGTTCGTGAGCGGAATGGGCCCACCCTTCGACGTCGGCCGCGGATTGGTGAGCAGGATGGGCGCGCCCGTCGAGCCCGGCTTGGGCTTGGCGGCCGCCGGACGCACCGCCGCAGCGCCCGAGGGCGGCCGGGTGGTGGGGCGGGGCGGCGGCTTCAGCGAGGCGGTGAGCAGCGATTCGAGATCGCTGGTGAGGCCGTCGCGGAGCTCGCGCTGCAGGCTCTCCTCGAGGTTCGCTGGCCCCTGCTCGTCGATGGTGGTCGGCTCGGACGTCTGCTCCTCGCGCAGCCACGCCTTGGCCTGCTCTTCGAAGCGGCGCTGGATCTCGCGCTGGGCCTCTTCGTTGGAGAACGTCTTGGGGCGCGCGCCGCCGGCCTTCTCGAGCTCACGCTGGGCGCGCTTCTTGGCCTCGTCGCGCTGGCCGGCGAGGCGAACCTCGACGTTCTTGCGCGCGGCCAGCATGGCCCGGCGATCGGCCTCGTAGGGCGTGAGCGGGACCTTGGCGGCCTCTTCCTCGCGGGTCTTGGCGCGCTGCTCGGCGACGATTCGCTTGGCCTGCGCCTCGAGGCTGGCGATGTCGACCTGGTGGCGGCGCTCTTCCTCTTCGCGGGCTTGGCGCTCGGACTCCTGGCGCGCGGCCTCCAGCCGGGCGTGGCGCTCGGCTTCTTTGCGCTCGGCCTCTTCGCGCTCGGCCTCCTCGCGCGCGACGCGATCTGCGAGCTCGCGCGCTGCACGGATCGCGGCTTCCTTCGCCGCAGCCCGCTCTGCCTCCTCGCGAGCACGGGCTTCGGCTTCTTCGCGCTCGGCCTTCTCGCGGGCAACGCGCTCGGCTTCTTCGCGCTCGGCCTGCTCGCGAGCACGGGCTTCGGCTTCTTCGCGCTCGGCCTGCTCGCGCGCGAGCTGCTCCGCTGCCTCGCGAGCCACACGCTTGGCTGCCTCGCGGGCGATGGCTTCTGCGCGCTCGCGGGCCTCGCGCTCCTCGGCCTCGCGGGCCATGGCTTCGGAGCGCTCGCGGGCTTCCGCTTCTTCGCGCTCACGGGCGACGCGCTCGGCTTCTTCGCGCTCGGCGGTCTCGCGGGCGACGCGCTCGG
>JAFEBB010000097.1 GCA_018266075.1 Deltaproteobacteria bacterium
AGAGGCGCGTCGTCGCGTGCTTGGGATCCGAGTTGGCCCTCGCGCGTCCCGGGCGCCTACTTCGTCGACTGACAGGGCCCCTGCAGCTCGACCTCCAGCCCGCCGAACTCGGAGCGTCGCAGCTCGAGCGCCCAGCCATGCTGATTCGCGACCTCCTGGGTGATGCTCAAGCCCAGCCCTTGTCCCGAGGGAAAGCGCGTACGCGCGGCATCGCTGCGGAAGCCGCGCTCGAGGATGCGCGCGCGCTCGGCCTCGTCGAGGCCGGGGCCGTCGTCGATGACCTTGAGCGAGAACCGCTCCGACGAAATCCGCTCGAGCACCGCGGCCACGTGACCGCCAGGCTTGTTGTAGTGCACGGCGTTCGCGACGACGTTGCTCACCGCCTGCTCGAGCAGCGTCACGTCCCCGATCGCGACCACCGGCGTCGGCGGGACGGCGCGATCGAGCGAGACCTCGTGCTGCTGGGCGATGGTCTTGTGCCGTCCCACGGCGCGCGCGAGGAGCTCGCTGAGATCCACCGGCTCGCGGTGCAGGTCCGGCGCGCCCGACTCGAGCTTCGCGGCGATGGCCAGGTTGTGCACCAGCGAGGCGATGTAGTGCGCCTCGTCGGCCGCGGCCGTCACATCGCCCGGCGCGGATCCACCCGACGCGCGCGCCTGGTTCAAGAGCTGCGCCAGGTGCCCTTGCAGCGCGGTGAGCGGGACCATCACGTCGTGCGTGGTGTTGGCGAGGAAGTTTCGCAGCGCGGCCTCGCGCTTCTCCTGGAGCTCCTTTTCGGTCTGCAGCGCGTTGTGCGCATCGGAGAAGGCGAGGGCGAGCTCGGCGATCTCGTCGCCGCCGTCGGACGCGAGCGCCACGCGCCCCTTGGCCTGCGCCGCGTCGCGCACCTCCCGCGTGAGCCGCCGCAGCCGCCGCACCGGCGGGCCCATGGAGATGAAGAGCCCCAGGAGCACCGCGGCCACCGGCGCGAGCAGCATGTCCGCGGGCGGAAGGAAGTGCTCCCCGCGGTGCTCGTCGCGAACGGCGAGCACGAACGCACACGGCCCCTCGCTCCAGGGCATCTTCACCAAGAGCCGGCTCTCACCCGAGGGCGCCTCGAGCTCGACCGACGCGCCGTCCGAGAGCACGGCCTCGCTCGCGGACGGCTGCAGCGTCGGCGCTTGCGGATTCTGCGCGTGGAGCTGCGCGTCGTAGGCGAAGACGCGCGCGTGCGGCCCGGGGTGATGGCCTGGCCCGTGATCGAACGGCGGCGGCCCGGGCGGCGGTTCGCCAAACGGTGGCGGAGGCGGCGGATGCCCGTCGTCGAAGGGCGGCGGCCCGCGCTCGCCGTCGAACGGCGGCGGGTGATCATCGTGCAGGAACGGCGGCGGCCCGCGGTGATCCGGGCCATGCGGCCCGGGCCCGAGCTCCGCGCTCCAGTGCGCCGGATCTGCCTCGCAGCGCGCGCGCTCGCCCTGCAGCATGCGCGTGAGCAGCTCCACCACCGCCTGGTCGCGCGCCTCGCGCTCGTGCCAGTGGAGGTTCAGCCACGCAAGCGTGACCAGCAGCGGCACCGCCACCGCCATCGTCGTCACCGCCATGCGCAGCCGGAGCTTCACCGCGAGACTCCCAGTCGATAGCCGATGCCCCACACCGTCTCGATCCACGAGCGCGGGCCGAGCTTCTTTCGCAGCCGCGAGACGTGGACGTCCAGCGTCCGCTCGCCGCCCTCGCGCTCCGGATCGAGCACGTTCTCCACCAGCCAGCGCCGCGTCACCGCTTCGCCGGAGCGCTTGGCCAGCGCGGCCAGCAGCGAGAACTCCGCCGGCGTGAGGTCCACGCGCGCGCCTGCGAGCTTCACCTCGTGGGCCTGCAGATCGATGGTGAGGTCGTCGACCTCGATGCGGCCCTCGCGCTGCAACAGCGGCCGCCGCAGCCGCGCGCGCACACGCTCCACCAGCTCCTCGGGCCAGAAGGGCTTGGTGAGGTAGTCGTCGGCGCCGAGCTTGAGGGCGCGGACCTTGTCGGCGGTGTCCATGCGCGCGCTGAGGATGAGCACCGGCAGATCGCTCCAACCTCGAAGCGCTTTCAGGATGTCCATGCCGTAGGTGCCAGGGAGCATGAGGTCGAGGATCAAGAGCGCGTAGGGCGCGACGATCTCGCGGGTGAGCACCTTCCCCTCGCGCCACCAGGTGACCTCCATGCCCGCGCCGCGCAGGTGGCCGGCGATCTGGGCGCCGAGCTTCTCGTCGTCTTCAATCAGCAGGATGTGTGTCGACATGGTGAGTTCACCTCGCCACCCAGCATGCGAAGAGGACCGTAAGACGATCTTAAGACTTCGAAAACACCCTCCTCGCGAGCGGCCGGCCGGGCCGCGGAATCCAAACGCAAAGGAGCGTGCGCATGTCACACCTCAACTCGAAGTTCCCGAAGCGAAAGGCGGTCCTGGCGAGCGTGCTCGCGGCGGGGCTGATCGGCTGTGGAGCGGCAGGCAGCAGCACGGGCGCCAGCAGCACCTCGACCGCGACCGAGAGCGCGCTGTCCACCACGCACGACGCATCGGATGCGCCGGAGCTCGCCGACGTGCTCACCCAGCTCTCCGCGGGCCCGCGCGACGAAGGCATCGAGGCCTTCCGCTGCGATCCAAACCCGACCATCACCACCGTGCAGGTGTGCGGCCAGACGTTCCCCGCCACGCTGCACTTCTCGTGGACCGCGTGCGCCAACCCGCGCGGGCCGCAGGCCAACCCGCACTGCGGCGGCGGCCAGGGCGGTCCGGGCGACGGACAGGGCCCTCCGCCGCTGGCTGACGGCGGGCTGCCTCCGCCGCCGCCTCTGCTCGACGATGGCGGGCTGCCTCCTCCTCCGCCGCTGCTCGACGACGGCGGCCTGCCCCCGCCCCCGCCCGACGGCATGGGCCCGGGCGGATCCGGATCCGGATCTCCTCCGACCTCGAGCGGCACGGTGGACATCACAAACACCATCACCGCGGCGGATTGCACGGCCGGCGCGAGCTTCAGCTTCGAGGAGAAGGCGAGCTTCGACATCAGCCGCACGGATCCGCGCGGCGGCAGCGAGCACCTCGTGGGCAGCACCGATTCGACCAGCAGCCACGCGCTCCAGGCGACCACCTTCACCAAGGCGACCACGCTCGACGTGAGCCGCACCATGACCGCCCCCGACGGCGGCAGCGACGCGACGGCGGTGTCGGGCTCGCTGAGCATCGCCTTCGACGCGTCGAGCGGCGCGCCGGTGCGCACGGTGAGCGGGGAGCTCTCGCTCACGCTGCCCGGTGGCAACACCGAGACGGCCACGCTGAACGGCGTCGTCCGTGATCCGCCGCGCACCTGCCGCACGCCGGTGGGCGGGAGCATCGACTACGCAGGCAGCGACGGCACCAGCCACGAGCTCGCGTTCGGCCCCACCTGCGGCGCGGCCACGCTCGACGGCACGGCGATCACCCTCCACGACGGCCCTGGCCCGGGCGGCGATCACGGCGGTCCACCGCCGGGCGGTCCCGGCGGATCCGGATCCAGCGGCTCGGCCGGCCCGTAGCGACGTTGGCTCGCCGGGCGCGCGTTCTCCGTGCCGGGTGAGCCCGCGGCGCCGGTCCCACCCCCGGCGACCGGCGCCGCGTTTCTCCCTCGAAGCAGTCCGGAGGAACCATGTCTCCCTCGCTGTCGCCGCAGGTGGTGCTCGCCGGTGTGAAGCGGCTTCGGGTGATCGCCGCGGCGGCGATCTTTCTGCGGCTGCACTTTCTCGGGCTGGCGCTGGCGCGGCGGTTCGTGGGCGACGCGGCGATGAAGCAAGCCGGCTTCCCTGCGCCGGCTCATGAACACGCGCTTCTGCTCGGCGCGGAGATCGGCGTCGGACTCGCGCTCGCCATGATGGCGCTGACGTTCGTCCGCGCCATCTCTCCGCCGAGGCTGCTCTCGCTGGGCGCGGGCTTCATCGTGATTCAGGCGCTGCTGCTCGCGCTGCCCGACTACAGCTTCCCCTGGGCGCATCCGCACCTGCCGCGCGGCGTGCCTCAGGTGCTGCTCTGGTGCCTGGTGGTGCCGCTGATGCCGATGCGGCCCAGCCGCGCGCTCATGCTGGCGTTCGCGGCCGCGGCGATGGGCCCGGTGGCCGCGTGGCTGGCGTCGACGATTGGCTGGGCGATGCCGCCGATGGCTGTGGCGCTCCTCTACTGGTGGCCGATCGTCAGTGCCGCGCCGTTCGTGGCGCTGGTGGCGTGGCTCATCCATCGCGTGTCGGCGCGGGTGGCGCGCTCGGTGCAACTCGGGAGCTACGAGCTGGTCCAGCCCATCGCCGCGGGTGGAATGGGGCAGGTGTGGTTGGCCCGGCATGCATCGCTGTCGCGGCCGGCCGCGGTGAAGGTGGTGCAGCCGCGGCTGCTCTCGCGGCTTTCGCAGCGCGAGCTGGAGGCGATGCTCACCGACTTCGAGCGCGAGGCGCAGCGCACTGCCTCCCTGCGCTCACCGCACACCGTGCAGCTCTACGACTTCGGAAGGACCCACGACGGCACGCTCTTCTACGCCATGGAGCTACTGGGCGGGCTCAACCTCGAGCAGCTCGTGGACCGCTTCGGGCCGCAGCCTGCGGGGCGCGTGGTGGCGCTGCTGCAGCAGGCGTGTCGCGCGCTCGCGGAGGCGCACGCGACGGGCATCATCCACCGCGACATCAAGAGCGCGAACCTCCAGGTCGGCATCGTCGGCGGCGAGTTCGACTTCGTGAAGGTGCTCGACTTTGGCCTCTCGGTCACGGCGGCAGTGGGGCAGGGCGAGCAGCGCGAGCGCTTCGTGAAGGGCACGCCCGCGTACCTGCCGCCGGAGGCCGCGCGCGTGGGCGGCGTGGTGGACGCGCGCTCGGATCTCTACGCGCTCGGCTGCGTGGCCTACGAGCTGCTCACCGGCAAGCTGCCGTTCGAGATGTCGAACGAAACGGAAATGTTACGTGCGCACGTGGAGCTCGAGCCCGAGGCGCTCTCCTCGCGCACGGCGATCGCCATTCCGCCGGAGCTGGAGCAGCTGGTGATGCAGCTCCTGGAGAAGCGGCCCGAGCTGCGTCCGCAGACCGCTGCCGAGGTCGAGGCGAGGCTGCGGCGCATCGCGCGTACCGCGCCGTGGACGCAGTCGGACGCGCTGGCCTGGTGGCGCGCGCAGGTGCCGGACGAGCTGGATCGCGCCACGGAGTCGCTGCACGCGCGTGCGCCGACGCTCCTCGACAGCGCCGTGCGCACCCGCCCGGGCCGCCGCAGCGGCCGGTTGACGGTGCCAGCGAGGTCGCTGCGTCCGTGCTGAAAGGTCTTCGCAAGGGTCGGCGCGCATCATCGAAGTCGATGCACAACCTCCAGGGGTGAACCCATGAAGACACTCTGTTTGATGCTGACGCTGATCGTTCCCGGCGCCGCGCTCGCGCAGGCCGAGCCTCCGCCGCTCGACGCCAAGGCCGAGAAGCACCTGCGCACCCTGCGGACCCTGATGCTCGTCGATGCGCTCGATCTCGACCTCGGCCAGGCGCAGACGCTCGACAACAACATGGCCACCTACGACGCGCGCAAGAAGCCGCTGCTCGAGAGGATGCACTCGGCGCACGAGCAGCTCCAGAAGGCCGCGCGCGGCGAGCTCGGCCCCGCATCGCAAGTGGACGCGCTGGTGAACGAGCTGAGCGACCTCGAGTCTCAACTCCACAAGCTCGATCACGAGATGTACCTGGACCTCAGCAAGAACATGACCGCACAGCAGAAGGCGCGCTTCGCGCCGCTCGCCATGCACCCCATGCCCCCGCCGCACGCGGGCCAGCAGCTGCCGCAGGGCGCGCCGGCCAACGCGCCGCCGCCGCTCGAGGCGCCCTGAGTGGTCGCCGCCCTCCCCAGGCTCTCGACGATGCGCGTGCGCTTCACGCACGGCGCCGCCGAGTGGCCCACGCACACGCGCTTCCACGCGTTCCGCGTGCGGCTGGCGAGTGCGGCAGGGCTGGACCTGGAGTCGATGGAGGGCTTCGGTGGAAGCGAGCGGTGGCGCAGCGTTCGCGACGCGATCGCGCCGCTGCTCGAGCTCTCCGAGCCCGACGGTGAGCTCGCACCTCTGCTCTATGCGCCCGTGGGACGGCGGCTCCGCGAGCTGATCCCGGCGTTGCCCGAGGGCGATCAGGCGTCGGCGGTCGAGCTCGCGAACGGGCTGATGCAGGCGGCGCACGAGCGGCGCCGCTTCGGCTTTCGTCCCGGAGATTGAAACCGATTGGTTAAGCGGCGCTGGCGCCCGAGAGCGCGCGCCGCTCGAGCGCGGTCATGGCGCTGTAGGCCGCGTACTTGTAGCTCTCGGCGAGCGTGGGGAAGTTGAAGACCATCTCGATGAACGCGTCGACGGTACCGCCGGAGAGCATCACCGCCTGGCCGATGTGCACCAGCTCGCTGGCGCGCTCGCCGATGACGTGCACGCCGAGGACCTTGCGATCCGTGGCGGACACGATGAGCTTGGTCTTGCCCTCGAGATCGCCGGCGATCTGGCCGCGCGCGTTGTTGCGGTAGTGCGCGCGCCCGCTCACGAACGCGAGGCCCTTCTGCGCCGCGCTCTGCTCCGTCTCGCCAACCGCGCTCACTTCCGGGATCGTGTAGATGCCGAAGGGCAGCAGCGGCGAGAGGTTCTGCTTGTAGCGGATGTCGAAGGCGTGGCACGCGGCCACGCGGCCCTGCTCCATGCTCGTGGACGCGAGCGCGGGAAAGCCGATCACGTCGCCCGCTGCGTAGATGTGCGGGACGCTCGTCTGGTAGTGCCCGTTCACCGCGAGGTTGCCGCGCGAGTCCGGCGCGAGTCCGACGGCGTCGAGTCCCAGGTTGCTGGTGTTGCCGCTGCGGCCCGCCGCGAAGAGCAGCTTGTCGGCCCAGAGCTTGTTTCCGTCGTTGAGCTCGACCTCGATCTCGCCGCCGGTGCGCGCCACGCGCTTCCACTTGTTGCCGAGCACGAACTTCACGCCCAGGCGCTCCATGGCGCTCTTGAGATCCGTGACCAGCTCGCTGTCGAGGAAGCCGAGCAGATCCGGCCGCGCGTCGACGAGGGTGACCTGCACCTTCAGCGCCGCGAACATCGACGCGTACTCGCAGCCGATCACGCCGCCGCCGAGGATGATCATCGAGCGCGGCAAGCGGTCGAGCGAGAGGATCTCGTCGGAGTCGTAGATGTCGTTGTCGGCGAAGTCGATGTCGTGCGGCCGCAGCGGCGACGAGCCGGTGGCGATGAGCACATAGTCGCCTTCGATGCGCTGCGGGCCGTTCGCGGTCTGCACTTCCAGCGTGTGCGGATCCACGAAGCGCGCGCTGCCCTGGATCAGGTCGACCTTGTGGTGCTCGAGGTTGTGCTTCACCGACTGCGCTGCGGCCGCGCAGATGGCGGCCTTGCGGGCCATCAGCGCATGAACCTCGGTGTTCGGATCCAGGCTGAGCGAGAGCCCGTACAGCTCGCGCGCGTGGTAGCCCGACAAGTAGAGCGCGGTCTCGCGCAGCGTCTTCGAGGGCAGCGTGCCGGTGTGGGCCGAGGCGCCGCCGGGCTTCTCCGAGCGCTCGATGACCGCCACCCGCTTGCCCCAGTACGCCGCCTGGGCCGCTGCCTTCTCGCCCGCTGGGCCGGAGCCGATCACCACGAGGTCGTAGCGCATGGGCGGAGTCTAGCGCGGGTTCACGTCGGCTCGATCAAGCTGCGCACGTAGAAGCGGTCGCAGCTGGTGTGTCCGGTGGCGCCCATCGAACACGTCGGCGTGAAGCCCAGCCGCTCGTAGAGCTTGCGCGCTGCGGTCATGCGCTCGAGCGTCTCGAGGTAGCAGCGCGTGAAGCCGAGGCCGCGCGCGACGTCGAGGCACTTGCGCAAGAGCTGCTCGCCGACGCCGTGGCCACGCGCCTCGGGCAGGAAATACATCTTCTTCAGCTCGCAGACGTCCGAGGGGCCGCCCTCGAGCGGCGCCACGCCACCGCCGCCCACGACCTGACCCGCGTCATTCACGACCACGAAGTACGCGCTCCGCGGCCGCGCGTATGACTCGGTCATGTGATCCACTTCCCAATCGTGGATCGCGAAGCCCGGCCCGTCGGCGCCGAACGTGGGCATCACCGTGCGGATGATGCGCGCGACATGCACGTCGTCGGCAGGCGTGATCGGCCGGAACGTGAGCGGCATCGTCAGCCTCCGCAGCTGCAAGGCGCCGACGCGGCCGTGTTCTTGGCGCGGGCGCAGCGGTCGGCGGCCTCGCTGCACGCGCGGTCCATGTCGTCTTCGCCGCTGTGGTGCGCGGTGATGGCGCAGATTCGGCCCGAGAGCGCGCAGATGTTCGACGCGAGCTCGCACACCTTGCCGCAATCCGGCGCCTGGCCCGCGACGTGCGGGTGCATGAGCTCGTCCTCCTGCTCTTGCTGTTGCTGCTCGAGGCTCTGGACGATGGTCGTGTCGCTCGACTCGGGCGGCTTCTGCTCCGCCTCAGGCCGCGACATCGCGCAGCCGGTGAGCAGCATCAAGACGACGGCGGCGCGCCTCATGGCTTCTTCTCCACGGCCTGCGAAAGGAGCACTTCGTTGATGCGTTGGGCTTCTGAATAGTCGGCGATCGCGGCGCGGTCGTCATGCCTCAACTCGAGCGCACGTCCGCGGACGATGAGCAGGTTTGCGACGAAGAGATCGTCGGCGCGACCCAACGCGAGGCCGCTGTTGGCATCGGCTTCGGCGCCCGAGGGAGTGCCGACGTGCAGATCCAACTCGGCCACGCGGAACCAGATGTCCTGCTGAACGGCGCGCGCGTTGGTCTCGTCGACGCTCGCAGGTGGCGGCACCGAGAGAAACGCGACGAGCTGATTTCGCGCATCGACCTCGTTGCCCGAAGCGATCGCGAGATCCGCTTTCGCGTGCACGTCGTGCGCCGCGCGGATCCAAAGCGCGCGCGGATCCGCGGGCGCAGCGAGCACGAGCAGGAGGAGCGCCGCGGCCTTCATGGGCTGCCTCCGTATTGGCTCTCGAGCGCTGCGAGCATGCGGCCGCGGTACTCGCGCATGCTCGCGTCGAGTTCGGCGGGATCGTGCTTTGCGATGGCGGCCGATTGGGCGTGGATCACGTCGGTGCTGTCGAGCGCCTTGGCCTGCCGCGGGCGGACGTCCACCGGGTGTCTGGACGGGGAGTCCATGGGGTTATTCGAGGCGACGGGCGTTAGCGCCTCGTGGGCCATGAAGGAAATCCCTGCGATCACTGCCGCGGCGGCAGCGAACCCCACAGCCCGGAACAACACGGTGGGCAGCATCGACTCGCGTTGCTTCGGCTTGGAACGCGCGAGCCCAAGCTCATCGAGCTCGTCGTCCACCGAGTTGCGAATCATCAACGCAGTGGCCAACGCGTCATCGTGCGCGCCGCCCGTCGGCACGTGACGCTCGAGATCCTTGGCCAAGGCCTGCGCGGCCTTCAGCTCTTCATCGCTGGGAGGAAGATCGCTCATGACTGAATCGCTTTCTGCTCGGGCTTCTCCCACTCGGCGCGAAACGCTCGCAGCGAGCGCAACAACACGACATCGAACGTCGGCACCGTGCACTCCAACGCCGCGGCGCACTCTTGCCGCGTTCGGTCCTGAAGCAGGCGAAGCTCGATCGCCTGCCGATAGCGCGGGTTGATCGCCGCGAGCACGCCGTCGATCCGCGCGCGCAGCTTCGCGAGCTCGCGCTGGTGCTCGAGCTGATCGAGCGGATCCTTCGGCGGATCCTGCAGCGGTCCGAGCAGGTTCGCGTAGCCCGCGAGCGCCTTGCCCGTGCGCGCGCGCTCGCGATGCACGTCGTTCGCCTGGTTCATTGCGATCCTCGCCAGCCAGAAGAAGAGGCTCACCCGCCCGTCGAAGTCGCGCAGCCGCTCCAGCGCCACGCGGAACGTCTCCGAAAGCGCCTCTTCGGCCGCGGCACGCACGCCCAGCCGTGGCAGCAGCACCTGCGAAAAGAGCGGCGGCGCGAGCGCGTCGTAGAGCTCGCCCCAGGCGCGCATGTCGCCCTTTCGCGCGCGCGCGAGCTGCTCGCTCTCCCAGGAGCGCCAGGCGTCGGTCTGGTAGCGGCTGGCCACGCACCCCTTCCAACGCACGAGCAGGCTGCGACCTTACACCGGCCGGATCCGCGGCGGATCCGCTGTAAGGCCCGAGCCGATCACGCGTTCGAAGGGCGGACGGAGGGCGTCATGCACATCGAATCGAGAATCGTGGTCCTCGCGGGGTTGTTGGCGACGGTGGGTTGCGCGGCGGCGCCGCGCACCGCCGAGCTCACGCCGCTGAAGCTCGTGCAGGAGACGCAGCAGGCGCCGCCGGTGCACGAGGATCACTTCGGCCGCGACGCCGCGGGTGGCCTCACGCCCGTGCAACTGCAAGAGCTCCTGCACGGCCCGGTGTTCCTCGAGGCGGGTGCGCGGCTCGGCGTGGTTCCGGTCGAGAGCGGCTACGAGCCCGGATCCGCGCTGCCGCTGCCGAGCGTGCCCGCCGAGCTGACGAAGGCGCTCGAGGGCTCGGGCGAGTTCGAGCTCGCGACGGAGGTCACGACGGATTGGCCGACGGATCGCGGCGTCGGCGGCCTTCGCGAGCTCGCCGCGCGGTACCGCGCGCCGTACCTGCTGCTCTATCGCCAGCGCTTCGTCGACGACAGCTACGCCAACGGCTGGGCCTTCACGATCCCCACGATCATCGGCGCGCTGGTTGCGCCACATCAGACGCTCGAGACCGACGGCGTGCTCGAGGCCACGCTCTTCGACGTGCAGACGGGCACGCTGCTCTTCACCGTCTTCGAGCGCGTGCACGACTCCCAGAACGCGACGGTGTGGCACGACGATCGAAAGGTCGCGGCCATGCAGCAAGCGCTTCAGTCGAAGGCGGCCAAGGCGCTCGCGGATCAGGTGCTGGAGAAGATCCGACGGCTCGCATCGCTGCGACCGAAGCCCAAGGAGCAGGAGACGGCCTCGCTGCCCACGAGCTGAAATTGTGGGCGTGGATCCTTTCTCGAGGCCGCCTAGAATCGCGGCTCCAACCCGGGGAACTCCACATGCGCAAGCTCATCGCCGCACTCGCCACCGCCACGCTGTTCGCGCCGGTCACCGCCTTCGCAGATCCGCCGACGGGCGATCAGGTGAAGGCCGTCTGGGACTTCTTCGAGCACGGCCAGGGCCAGGGCCCGGTGCTCGGCGAGGGCAAGCTCTGCACCGAGATCTCCAAGGGCGGCGACAACAAGAACGAGTGCACCGCCGAAGTTCCTGCCGAGGGCGTGAAGGCGGGCACCATCGTCTACGTGTGGCAGGCGTACATGGTTCCGGAGAAGGACGAGGTCAAAGACCTCAGCGTCCAGGTGAAGCAGGACAACACCATCCGCGAGACGAAGGACGTCGACGTCATCAAGGGCACGTACTGGCGCCAGCGCACCTGGAGCGGCGTGAAGCTCGCCAAGGCCGGCAACTGGACCATCTCCATCATGCGCGGCGACAAGACGCTCAAGAGCTGGAGCGTGAAGGTGCAGTAGCGCGTATCGCGAATCGCGACGCACCACGAGCCGGACGACCGATGCGCAATCGGCGTCCGGTTTGCTTTTGGGCGCGCTACTTCGCCTCTTTGACTGCGGCGTCCGCGAGCTCGGGGATCGGCCTCTCGAACTCCACGCCCACGTTCATCGTCCACAGCGACGCCTGCTCCACCGGCCGCTCGTTGATGCGCACGACCTTGGCGGCCGCGTCGATGACCTTGGAGTCCGCGAGGTGGAGCTGCAGCTGAACCTTGTCGCCCACCGCGAGCTTCTCCCGCGTGAGCAGGTGCGCGCCGACGGCGGAGACGTCGTTGATGAGCGCCGAGCGCTTCTTGGCGCTCGCCTCCTTCTCGAGATGCGCGAGCACGCAGACCAGGTGGCGGGTGCCGCGTCGCTTGTCTTGGGACATGGTGTTGGGGCCTCGAGATCAGGCGGTCCGCCGAGTGTACTCCAGCTCGGGCGAAGCGATGACGCCCGCACTCCGAGTGCGCACGCTCGAGGCATGCGGCCCTTGATTCTTGCGTTCGCCCTTCTGCTTCCCGCGCTCGCCCAGGCGAATGCGCCGCCGCCCGCGCGGCCGGAGCCGGATCACACCCGCGGCGAGCTGACGATCGTGAACCAGGTGATCACGCAGCCCCGCGAGCTGCCGCCGCAGGCGTTCCACGAGGTGAAGTTGCCGCCGGGGAACTACGGGACGTCGCTGCCGATGCGGCGGAACTTCCAGCCGGAGCTGGAGCGGAGCACGCAGCTCACGCCCGGACGGTAGGTCGCTTGCCCACCTTGCGACCGGCCGAAGCGAACCTCCAGACTGAGCGAGCAAGCTCTGGAGGAGCGCATGCGCAAGCTCGTGGTGGCCGCGATCCTGCTGATTCCGTCGTTGGCGTTGGCGCAGGTCAAGCAGGAGCCGCGGCAGCCCAAGACGATCATCAACTTCGGTGAGACGACGATCGACGCGGGCCCGGACTTCCCGGCGGCAGCTACCTCGTTGCCCGGCCGGGGGCGAAGTTCAAGAGCTTGATCAAGCTGCGCCAGAGCTTCGACGACAAGGTCAACGCGTCGGTTTACGAGCTGCACTGAGGCGTCGCGCAGGGAGGTTTGCTAAGGTGCGCCCTCCATGGACCGCACCGAGCGACTCCTCGATCTGGTGGCGCTCCTGCTCGACGCCAGCGAGCCCGTGCCCTTCGCGCGCATCCGCGAGCTCTTCCCCGACTACGGCGAAGGCACCGTGGAGGCCAGCGAGCGCAAGTTCGAGCGCGACAAGGCCGAGCTCGCCGAGCTGGGCATCCCGCTCCGCTACGTCGCCGCCGACGACGAGCACCCCGCCGGCTACCTGATCGACCGCGACGCCTACTACCTCCCCGAGCTCGGCCTGCGCGCGGAAGAGTGGGCCGTGCTCTATGCCGCGGGAAGCGCCGCGCTCGCGTCGAAGGCGTTTCCCGGCGCGCGCGACCTCGGCCACGCGCTTCGAAAGATCGCCTTTGCCCGCGGCCAGGAGCCCGTTCCGCAGTTCACGGATCAGCTGCTGCTCGACGACACCTCGCGCGAAGATCCCAAGCTCCGCGAGCGCCTCGAGCTGCTCTGGGACGCGGTGAAGCTGCGCAAGCGCGTGACCTTCGACTACCGCGGCTTCTCGCAGGAGAAGACCCAGCGCGAGCTCGAGCCCTACGGCATCGCGCTGCGGCGCGGCGTGTGGATCGCCGTGGGTCACGACCATTTGCGCAAGGCGCTGCGCACCTTCCACGTCTCGCGCATGAGCGAGCTGGCCGTGAACCCCAAGAAGCCCAAGAGCCCCGACTTCGAGGTGCCCGCGAGCTTCGATCTCGCCGCGCACGCCCAGGAGCAGGCCTGGGAGCACGCAGTTCACGAGCCCGTGGAGGTGGAGCTGGCGCTGGATCCGAGCCTGGCGCCCATCGCCGTGCGGCTCTTTCCCCACGGACGCATTCAAGAAGGTGGCGCGCGCGTGCGGGTGAAGGCTCGCTTCGTGGATGGGCTGGTGCAGCAGGTGCTCGCCCTGGGCACGCGCGTGGAGATCCTCGGGCCGCCGCAGGTGCGCGCCCGCGCCAAGGAGCTGCTCACCGCGCTCGCGGCCAGCCTGGAGGGCGCGCCATGAGCGACTCCGCCGAGCGCCTGCGCCGGCTGCTCTTCCTCGTGCCCTATCTGTCGCAGCACAAGGGCGTGCAGATCGACGAGCTCGCCAAGGCCATGGGTCTCTCGCGCGCCGAGGTGCTCGAGGATCTCGAGCTCCTGCCGCTCGTGGGCCGTCCGCCGTTCACGCCCGCGGACTACATCGACCTCACCATCGAGAACGACCGGGTGTCGCTCACGCTGGATCAGCGCTTCTCGCGTCCGCCGCGGCTGACCGCTCCTGAAGCCGCGGCGCTCGCTGCTGCGGCGGCCGCGCTGGATCCGCGCGAGGGCGATGCGCTGTCGCGCGCGCTGGAGAAGCTCGAGGAGGCGCTGCCGCCCCACGCCCGCGGCGCGTACCAGACGCTGCGCGGACGCGTCACGGCCGCGGGCGACGCCGGTCTGGAGGATCTGTTGCGCCCGCTGGCCGAGAGCGTGGTCCGGCGGCGCGAGCTGGTGATCGAGTACTTGTCGCCGACATCGGAGCGCGCGCTTCGGCGCACGGTGCGGCCCTGGCGCGTCTTCTCGCACCGCGGGCTCTGGTACCTCTTCGGCCTCGACGTGGCCAAGAAGGCCGAGCGCCTCTTCCGCGTGGATCGCATCACCCGGCTGACCACGACCGAGGCGCGCTTCGAGCGCCCGAAGGACCTGCCCGAGCCCGGCGAAGAGCTCCTCCCCCGCTCGCGCAAGCAGGCCGCCGCCGAGCCGCCGGTGCTGCGCTTTGCGCGCCGCATCGCCACGCTCGCGCTGGAGCGCTTCCCCGACGAGGCCGAGAAGGAGCGCGACGGCCGCGTCACCGTCACCTTGCCCGGCGCGACCGAGGAGTGGCTCGTCTCGCTGGTGCTCACCCACGCTGGCGGCGTGGAAGTGCTCGGGCCGGACTCGCTGCGGGAGCGCGTTCGCGAAGCCGTCGCGCGGCAGCTCGCGCTCTATCGCGACGCTTAGCCCGAGCGCGGGACGTGGGTCGTGGGTCGTCCGGCCGATGCGGGTGGTGTCCACTTCGCAACCCAGAGGTGCGCGCGAACCGGCCGTGGCCTAACTTGTTCAACTCATGGACGCGGATCCGGCGAGCGTGCCGTCGAGCCCTGTGCCTCCGCCCACGCTGGCGAAGGTGGAGCCGCGCTACGTGGTGGAGCCGCGCGCGTTCGTGCCCTCCAACGAGGTGCGCTTCCTGCGCGACGGCGACCAGGCCTATCCGGCCATGCTCGCGGCCATCGAGGGCGCCAAGCGCTTCGTGCACCTCGAGTCGTACATCTTCGCCGACGACGGCACCGGGCACCGCTTCGCGCGCGCGCTCGCCCACGCGGCGGAGCGCGGCGTGGAGGTGACGGTGCTCTACGACGCGGTGGGCAGCTGGACCACCCACCGCGGCTTCTTCAAGGCCATGCGCCGCCGCGGCGTCCGCGCGCGCGCCTTCAACCCGGTGTGGCCGTGGCCGGGGCTCCTGCGCACGTTCCGGCGCGATCACCGCAAGCTGTTGGTGGTCGACGGAGAGGTCGCGTTCGTGGGCGGCATCAACATCTCCGACGACTGGGCGCCGCGCATCGACGGCGGCCAGGACTGGCGCGACGACGTGATGCGCCTCGAGGGCCCCGTCGTCGCCGGGCTCGATGGCGTGTTCCGCGCCACCTGGCGCGCGGTGGTGCAGAACGTGGCCGAGCGGCTCCAGCTGCGCGCACCGGTGACGCCGTCCGAGCCCTGCGGACCGCGGGGCACGCACGCGGTGGCGACGTTCGCGGCGCGCAAGGCCATCCACAAGGCGTACGTGCACGCCATCGACGCGGCCGAGCGCTCGGTGTTCATCGCCTCCAGCTACTTCGTGCCCGATCGCGCCATCCTGCACGCGCTGCGACGCGCGCGCCGGCGCGGCGTCGAGGTTCGCTTGATGCTGCCCGGGGTGAGCGATCACTACAGCGTGCTCATGGCCGGCCGCGCGCTCTACGGGCGCCTGCTGCGCTGGGGCGTGCGCGTCCACGAGTGGCAGAACCGGATCTTCCACGCCAAGACCGCGGTCATCGACGGCTGCTGGGGCACCATGGGCAGCTTCAACCTCGATCGCTGGAGCCTGCACTTCTCGCACGAGCTCAACGCGGTCTTCTCGGATCCCGAGCTGGGCCGGACGCTCGAGGACTCCTTCCGGAACGATCTGGACGGCTGCCTCGAGGTCACGCTCGAGCTCTGGAAGGCGCGCCCGCGCTGGCGGCGGCTGATGGAGTGGTTCTTCGGCCGCTTCGACCGTTGGCTGTGATCGCGCCACCGCGTGCGCAGATTGGCGGCATGGCCACGCGCAAGAAGCCCGCGAAGCGCAAGTGGAGCCAGCACGTCACCGAGACCAGCGACGCGATGACGCTGGAGAGGGGCGTGTTCACCCTCCGCAGTCCGCGCGCCATCGCGCTGTCGGTCAAGCGCAGCGCGGAGCAGAGCAACCGGCGCAAGGCGCCGCCGTTCCGCTCGGCGATGTCCATGCTGACCTTCTACGAGAACCGCGGCGGCAAGAACCTCTCGGCCGCCCAGCGCAAGAAGCTCGACGTCGCCAAGCACGAGCTGCGCAAGCTCTATCACCGCGCTTGATCAGTCCCACCCGCTGCGGCGGTCGGCCTTCTTGGCCGAGTGCTTGCGCTTGGTCTCCACGCGCCGGCGCTGGCTGCCGCGGGTGGGCTTGGTGTCGTGCCGCGGCTTCTGCACCACCATCGCCGCGCGCAGCCGGTCTTTCAGCTTCTCCATGGCGTCGGCGCGGTTCATGGCCTGCGAGCGCTCTTTGACGCTGGTGACCACGAAGCCGCTCGGCCGGTGCGTCAGCCGCACGCCGGTCTCGCGCTTGTTGCGGTTCTGGCCGCCGGGACCGGAGCCGATGAAGAACTGGATGTCGACGTCGCGGGCGAGGGCTTCGTCGGAGAGGTCGTAGCGCGCCGTCATCAGACCTTGGGCCGGTGGATCCACTTCGCGTCGGCCGGCAGCGCGTCGACGGAGCTCACGCGGATGATGCTCCGCCCGAACCGGCGCTGCAGCCAGGGCCAGAGGTGCTCGCTCACGTAGGGCTCCACGTTGGTGCCCTGCTCGGTGTAGGCCACGGCGTCGGTGTTGCCGAACTCGCCGGCGTTGGCCGCCTCGCGGAACGGGGCCATCACGTCGCCGGGGCGCTCCCAGCCCATCTCCACCTTGAGAAATCGCATGTACAGCTCCCCGCCGCGGGATCCACGCGGATCACCGCCTGCTCGATTAAGCCCTCGGCCCGAAGCGCGCAAGTGCCAGGAGGTCAGGTGTCGGCGGCGGAACGGAGGCTGCGGGCGGCGAGCGTCGTTGACAAGCGGCGGCCCGGGCTCCTAGGTTTCGCGCCTTGGTGCGCGGGCGTAGCTCAGCTGGCAGAGCATGAGCTTCCCAAGCTCAGGGTCGCCGGTTCGATCCCGGTCGCCCGCTCCAAAACCGAAGGGCCGTGGCCGCGAGGCTGCGGCCTTTCGACTTTTCGGCCAAGCGTGCGGCAAGCCGAACGCCTCCTGCGGTGTTGAGCAGCCAGGCAGGCTGGCCGCTCTCGCGCGATCGCGCTAGGGTGCGCCCTTTCGCAGCAGCGAGGACGCGCATGAATTGGTTTCAGCGCCTGAAGCAGCACCCCGCGGGCTTCAAGTACGTCTTCTTCGGTGAGCTCGCCGAGCGCTCGTCCTTCTACGGCATGCGCACCATTCTCGCGCTGTACATGACGCAGATCCTTGGCTTCAAGGAGAACAACGCCTCGCTGATCATGACCTGGTTCATCGCGTGCTGTTACCTCACGCCGATGCTGGGCGGCCTGATCGCGGACCGTTGGCTGGGCCGGTACAAGACCATCCTCTACTTCAGCGGCCCGTACATTTTGGGCCACCTCATCCTCGGCGGCTGGGAGAGCCCGTATGCGCTCTTCAGCGCGCTGGCGTTGCTCGCGCTCGGCTCCGGATCCATCAAGCCCAACACCAGCACCCTCATGGGCGCGATGTACGAGGAGCAGAAGAAGGACGCGCTTCTCAACGAGGCCTTCAGCTACTACTACGCGGCCATCAACATCGGCTCGGCCATCTCCACCTTCGGACTCCCGTGGGTGCGCGGTGCGGTCAAGACGTACAGCATGGCCCACGGCGTGCCGGAGCACGAGGCGCTGAGCCGCGGCTTCGCGGTGGCGCTGATCGTCCCCGCAGCGCTGATGGCGCTGGCGTTCGTGTTCTTCGCCATCGGCAAGAAGCACTACCCCAAGGACAACCCGGCCGAGGCGCCGGCCAAGACGCCCGAGCAGCGCGCCAGCGAGCGTGCCACGCTGGGCCGCATCGCGGGCGTGTTCGGCCTGCTCATCATCTGGTGGCTGGTCTACGACCAGAGCGCCTCGACGTGGATCTACTTCGCCAACAACCACATGGACCTGCGCCTGTGGGGCAACACGTTCATCACCGCCGACGCCGTCCAGGGCGTGAACCCGCTGATGATCGTTTTCCTCACGCCGTTCTTCAATTGGATGTGGAACGCGGCGAAGGCGCGCCGCGGCGGCGTGGACGTGCCCGACACGCAGAAGATGTTCATCGGCTTCATCATCGTGACGGTGTGCATGGCCATCATGGCTGTCTCGGCCTATGCGGTGGGCGACCACAAGATCAGCGTGTGGTGGCTCATCCTGGCGACGCTGGTCGTCACCATGAGCGAGCTGTGCGTGAGCGTGGTGGGCCTGGAGTTCGCGTTCAAGGTGGCGGCGCCGGGCACCAAGAGCTTCGTCACGGCGTGCTTCTTCCTCACCATCTTCATCGGCGACTTCATCGGCGGCCTGATGGACCAGGCGCTCTGGGGCAAGATCTCCGACGGCAACTTCTTCCTCATCCAGGCCGTGGCGTCGGGCGTAATCACCGCGGCGTTCTGGGTGGTGGCGAAGAACTTCGAGCGCAACCAGGCCGCGGTGCAGGCGAGCCTCGCGCCGCCGCGGCAGCAGGTCGCGTCGACGTGATCCGCTGGCTGCCGCTCGCGCTGCTCTTCGCGCCGGCGCTGGCGCACGCCGAGGACTTCGGCCCGTGGAGCACCGCCGCCGCGCCCGCGGTGATGGAGCGCTACACCGGGCCGATGCCGCTCCAGATGCCCGCGCGGCCGAGCACGCTCGCGTCGAGCAGCTTCTACGTGCCCTTCAAGTTCTACCAATTGGTGCTCTCGCCCATTGACGGCCCGCGCTGCGCGCACCGGCCCACGTGCTCGCTGTATGCGCTGCAGGCCGTCCGCAAGCACCCGCTGATGGGCGCGTTCTTCGCGATCGACCGGCTCTGGCGCGGGCCGGAGAGCTCGTCCATCCGCACGCTGCCGGTGATCACCGACGCCGAGGGCGCGTTCCACTTCGCGGATCCGCTCGAGGCGAGCGACTTCTGGCTCCCATGATCGGCGCCCTTCTGGCCATCTCGCTGACCGCCGGCCAGCCCGCGGTCGCGGATCCGAATGGATCCGATCGCGCGCACACTGAGGTGTTGCCGTACGCGTACGCGCTGATGGGTGAGGGCGACTACTACCGCGCGATCGGCGAGCTGAAGCGCTTCGCGTTCCTGGCGCCCAACACGCCGGAGACGTTTCCGGCCCTGCTCTCGATCGGGCGCGCGTACGAGCTCGGCGGCAAGGCGAGCGACGGCGCGGCGTGGTTGACGCGGCTGCGCCCGCTCGCGCCGACGGCACCGCTGCGCGCGAGCCTCGAGGTCGAGCTTGGCTACGCGCGCTTCCTGAGCGGCGACGCGGGCGGCGCGATGGAGGTGCTCCAAAACGTCTTGCTCACGTCGAACATGGCGCAGTCGCTGCCCGCGGTGCAGCGGGCGCGCGCCCAGTACCTGCTCGCGTGGAGCTACCTCTTCATCGGCCAGAGCGAGCCCGCGGCGAACGCGTTCCACGATGTGCCGCTCGCCGAGGCGCCCGCGCTGGAGCAGGCCGCGCGCGACTACGCGACGCTGCCCCACAAGAGCCCGCTCCTCGCCGGTGCGCTTTCGGCGCTCGTGCCGGGCCTCGGACATCTCTACCTGGGGCTGCCGGGAATCGCGCTCGCGGCGTTCGCGTGGAATGCGCTGTTCATCTTCGCGACCTACGACGCCATGCACCATCACCTCTGGGGCGTCGGCTCCGTGCTCGCGGGGCTGGAGCTGCTCTGGTACGGCGGTGCGGTGGTGGGCGCGGTGAGCGGCGCGGAGAAGTACAACCGCGACGCGCAGGTGAATTATCTCGACGCGCTCCGCGGCAAGTACGACGTGGCGCCCGTGAGCTGGCCGCCAAGCCCGATCCACTGATCAGAGCTTGAGATCCCCGCCGTCGTCGTCGGACCCGAGCTTGTCGCGCAGCGTCTTCGTCTCCTGCTGCGCCTTCTTCGTCGCTTCCAGATCGCGCACCAACGAGAGCTGCAGCACGTCGCCCTCGCGCGCGCCCGCGGGCAGGTACGCGCGCGGGAGCTTCACCTCGCGCTTGCCGTCGAGGAGCACGGCGACGTCGCCTTCGATCCTGTCGAGGAAGAGCTGGGCCATGGCGGGCACCTACGGGTTGCAATCCTTGGCGGGCTCGCGGCCCGAGGCCAGCGCCTGCTTGCGCGTGGCGAAGTTGACCTTGTTCTCGGCCTTGATGTGCTCGGCACCGCCGCAGCTC
The DNA here is from genome assembly GCA_018266075.1 of Deltaproteobacteria bacterium. Taxonomy (GTDB): domain Bacteria; phylum Myxococcota; class Myxococcia; order Myxococcales; family SZAS-1; genus SZAS-1. Next base: position 20,227 of record JAFEBB010000097.1, read on the forward strand.
GCCTTGTGGAAGACCTTCGAGTTCTTGCTCGCCACGAAGCCGCCGTCGACGCTGGCCACGACCTTGTCGCCGCCGTGCTTCTTCACCTCGATGACCTTGCCCTTTGGCTGGTGCGGCTTCTTGGGCTCCACCGGCGCGGGCTCAGGCGCGGACGCGGCGCTCGCAGTGGGCGCGTCTTTCGCCGGGTAGACCTCGAGGTTCTTGCCGTCGGTGACGAGCCGGACTTCTCCGTCGAGGTCGGTGCGGAAGATCTTCGCCCCCACGCCCTCGAGGCGATCCAGCGCGGCGCGCGTGGGGTGGCCGTAGTCATTGCCGGCGCCCACGGAGATGACCGCAAACCGCGGCTTCACCGCGGCCAGAAAATCCGGCGTCGACGAGTGCCGGCTCCCGTGGTGCGGCACCTTGAGCACGTCGCTCTGGATGTCGCCGCCGCGGATGAGCATCTGCTCCGTCTCCTCCTCGGCGTCGCCGGTGAAGAGCACGTGCTCGCTGCCGAAGGTGAGCCGCGCGACCACCGAGTTCGCGTTCGGATCCGAGCGCGTGCCGTTGAAGAACGGGCTGGGCGGGCCAAGCAGGGCCAGCGTGGCGCCGCCGCCGATGTCGATGTTGCGGCCCTGGGTGGCGTTCACGACCTTGATGTTGTGGCTCTCGAGGTAGCGCAGGAGCGAGCTGTACGCGGGCGACGGATGGTTGAAGCCCGAGTCCATGAACGTCTGCGCGCCGCGCACCGAGAGCGCCTGCTCCATGCCGCCCAGGTGATCCAGGTGCGGGTGGGTGAGGATCACCAGATCGATGGGCGCGGTGAGCAGCTCGCTCAGCCGCTGCTTGAGCTTGGCCGCGTCGTCCGGCGGGCCGGAGTCGATGAGCACCGTCTTGCCCGTGGGCGAGACGATGAGCGACGAATCGCCCTGGCCGATGTCGAAGAAGTAGACCTTGAGCTCGCCCGCCTGCGCCGCCGGTGCGAGGAGAAAAACCAGGGCGAGCGCGAGGAGCCGGAGCGAGCGGAGCATCGCCACGATCCTAAGCCCAGAAATCGGTTGAGTCGATCCTCGCCTCGCTGGGGCTTTTCGCCGATCTCGTCGTCGCTGCGTCGTCACGTGCCTTCGGGCACGCTCCTCCTCGCTCCTCGACCTCGCC
>JAFEBB010000098.1 GCA_018266075.1 Deltaproteobacteria bacterium
CTCGACGGTGATCACGCCCTCCTTGCCCACCTTCTCCATCGCCTCGGCGATGATGGTGCCGATGGTGGTGTCGCCGTTGGCCGAGATGGTGCCGACCTGGGCGATCTCCTTCGGGTCCTTGGTCTGCTTGGCCTGCTTCTTCAGCTCCTCCACCACGCGGATCACGGCCTTCTCGATGCCGCGCTTGATCTCCATGGGGTTGTGGCCCGCGGCCACGAGCTTGCTGCCCTCACGGTAGATGGCCTGCGCGAGCACGGTGGCGGTGGTGGTGCCGTCGCCGGCGACGTCGGAGGTCTTCGAAGCGACCTCCTTCACCATCTGCGCGCCCATGTTCTCGAAGCGGTTCTCGAGCTCGATCTCCTTGGCGACGGTCACGCCGTCCTTGGTGATGAGCGGGCTGCCGAACGACTTCTCGATCACCACGTTGCGGCCCTTGGGCCCGAGGGTGACCTTCACCGCGTCAGCGAGGGTGTTCACGCCGCGCAGAATCGCGTCGCGGGCGCGCACGTCAAAAACAATGTCCTTAGCCATGGTCTGAATTCCTTAACGTAAGGGTTATGTAAGACTTTGGTTACTTCTCGATCACGCCGAGGACGTCTTCCTCGCGGAGCATCAGGTGCTCCTCGCCCTCGATCTTGATCTCCGTGCCGGCGTACTTGCCGAAGAGCACGCGGTCGCCGACCTTCACGTCCAGCGGGCGCACCTTGCCGTCCTCGAGGATCTTGCCGTTGCCCGCCGCGATCACCTTGCCCTCCAGCGGCTTCTCCTTGGCGGAATCGGGGATGATGATGCCGCCCTTGGTCTTCTCCTCCTCCTCCATGCGCTTGACGATGATGCGGTCCTGCAGGGGACGGATCTTCATGACGGTTGCTCCTGGGGTTGGTTGGAACGTGGACTGGCACTCAAATCAGGCGAGTGCCAGCCCGAGCGCGGCGAACTGTAATCAGATGCGCTACCCTGTCAAGCGACCCCCAGGTGGGCTGCTCGCCGTCTAACTGCGCATGCTTGCGAGTACTTTCTTCGTCACCTGGCAGTCGATTGCGCCGAGTGCCAAATTCTCGCCTACATCTGCGCACTTACGTCGCGCGTCGCGGGCTGGACACAGAATTGGAACCCGCCTGATCGGGTGCTAGCGTTTTGGGGACGGCTCGTTTGGCGTTGACGGGGGCGCCGAGCGGCCTGGCCGGAAGAACGGCAGGAGCTGGCTGCATGGCAGGACTCGTTTCCGTGGTGAGCGCGCAGGAGTACTTCCGCGACCTGCTGGGCGAGGCCTTGAGCCACCAGAAGCTCGCCGTCGGCAAGGAGACGGAGTTCTACCTGGTGAACCTGCTGGCCGAGTTCCTCGACTCGGACAAGCTCTTCCAGGCCCGCGACGACGGCTCCAAGGATCAGGCGCCGCTGGCGCTGATGCTGGCCCAGGCGCTCGAAGGTCCGCGCGAGGCGCAGGTGCCGGCGCTCAGGAAGTTGGGCGACGTCTCGCTCTACGTGTCGGGCTTCTGGAGCGACTCGCTGAGCCGCTCGGTCGTCGACATCGACTACTACATCCGCATGGGCGGCACCGCGTACGGCCAGGTGGCGGCGCTGAACCCGAATCGGGCCGCGCGACCGCTGTACGAAGAGCTCTCGGACAAGTTCCAGGCCTTCGTGGACGTGCTCGCCGAGGTCGCGGAGCACACCGCGATGGTGACCAACCAGGGCGTGGTGCGGCTCTACGAGCGCTACGTGAAGACCGGCTCGGCGCGGCTGGCGCGGATGCTGGGCGAGAAGGGCGTGGTCGCCCAGGTGCCCGCGGACACGAAGGTGAAGAACTGATGGGCGCGTTCGGCGCGCTGCTGGCGAGGTTCCAGACCCACCTCGAGTCGATCTACGGGGTGCGGGTCAGCGAGCACGTCGAGGACTACTTGCTCACCCAGGAGCACTTCGCCCGCGTCCGGCCCGAGTCGCGCGTGCCCGAGGAGCTGCTCGTTCAACAGGACGACGACGGCGTCTCGCTGGGGCTCTACATCGCGCCCGAGGTGCAGGAGCCGCTCAGCCGACCGCAGCCGGCGCTTCATCTGCTCCTCGGAAAGCACCTGCCGCAGTACTGCGTCGCGGCCGAGGGCGTGTCGCACTGGCTCTATCTGCAGCATCGGGCCGGCTTCGACTCGCACGTGTCGCAGCTCGAGCTCGAAGTGCAGGCCGAGGTCGACAAGTTCGCGTCGTGCGCGCTCGGGCTCTGGCAGCTCGGCTTGCCGCACCTCGCCAGCCGGCTGCGCGAGCGGCTCTTCGACGGCGTGCGCTACTTCGCGCATCTCGGTTCGGAGGAGCGCGAGCGCTACGCGACGGCCAATCGGCTCGCGCGCGGGTACGCGCGGTTTCTGGAGCGGCGCTTCCTGGCGCGGCGCGATCGCGAGGGGTTCCTGCGCGAGCTCCGGTTCGCGTTCCGGCTCGCGGGCGGCGAGAAGTACGCGCACCTGGCGACGGTGGGCTAGTTCTTCGCGGCTTGCGCCGGCGGCTCGTCGACGACGTCGTCGCCCGACTTCGGGAACTGGTTCGCCTTGCCGACGTCGACCGCGAAGATGCGCGGATCGCCGCTGGCCACCGCGTAGACCTTTCCGTTCTCTTCCTTGCCGAAGGTGATGCTCGCGAGGCTCTTGCCGTTGCCATCCTGCGCGCTGGCTTCGCGCGTGGGCTTGTCCAGGCCGAACTTGGCGAGGTCCGCGGGCGCCTGGCCGACGACCGCCGTGCCCTTCAAGTTCGCAAACAGCGTCAGGAGCTGGCCCATCTTCCACTTCTTCGCCGGGCCGGGCTTGGGCGCGAGGACGCTCCAGGTGTCGACGTCGGCGCCGGCGTCATCCTTCTCGTGCTTGCGCTGGAGCAGCACCTTCTCACCCTTGGGCGTGGTGAACTGCATCGCGGCCACGTCCTCGCGTGCGACGTGCGAGAGCGTCTTGTCCTCGAGCGCCTCCATCGATTGGTGCAGCCGCGCGTGCGCGTCGAGCGGAACCTGGGCCACGGCGTGACCCGAGCTCGCGTGCGCGTACTCGCGTTTCTCGCCCGTGGGGCTGGCCTGACCGAAGCCGAGCGTGACCGACTTGCCGTCGGCGCCGGTCACGCTGATCGACGCCATCGGCGTGCCGAGTCCGAACGTGTCGAGCGCGCTGTCGCTCTCGCTGGCGATGGCGGTGGCGCGCGCGTTCAGCGCCACGCCGAGAACGTTCTCGACGACGGCGAGATCCGCCTTCTCCACCTTGGGCGCGATGACCTTCCAGCCTTCGGCGTCGCGCTTGAGCGTGTAGCGGTCGGGCGGCGCGTCGACGTCGATGAGCTTCACCTGCTCGGGGTCGATGTCCATGAGCCGCTTGTCTCTCAGCTCGAAGGTGCCGCGCGCGAGCACCGGCTGGTGGTTCCCCTCGAGGAGGATCACCGCGTCCTGGCCGCCGAGCCGCGCGTACTCGCCGCCGGCGTAGTCGTTCACGTCGCCCAGGGAGAGCTCCGCCGAGCCGCCCGGCCAGGTGACCTGAAGCCGCGCCACCGGCCGGTCGAGGCCGTACTTGGCGAGGTCCGTGGGGTGCTCGTCCACGATCGACTTGCGCCGCAGGCTCGAGAGCCGCGTCAGCGTCGACCGAAGCGTCTCCGGATCCGCTCCGACCTCGAGCGGCGCGGTGATGCGCCAGCCCTCGGCGCCTTTCGCGAGCACCGTGGTCTCGTCCTTCGCGGTGACGGTGAGCGCCGTGGCCTTCGCCGGGTCGAAGTCGATCACCGTCGAGGCCTTCTCCTCGGCCTGCTTCTTCTCTTCGTCGGTGTGCTTGCTCTTCCACGCCGCGAAGCCCAGCCCGCCCGCGATCGCGAGCATCGCGCCGAGTCCCACGAGCGAGCGCTGAACCTGGGTCATGGCGGCCTACTTCGCGCGGCGGTTGAAGAAGATGGCCAGCCCGAACGCGAGCAGGCCAATGGGCAGCTCGGTGGCAAAGAAGCGGATGCCGCCCATCTGCGTCGCGGTCAGGAAGAGGCGGCTCGCCTCGCGCTGGCGCGGGCGGATGGAGATGCGCTCGCTCTGGTCGGCCATGTAGTTGAGACAATTGAGAGCGAAATCGCCATTGCCAAGGACTGTGAAGTTACCGTTGGTGGCGAAGTCGTGATCGCCGATGACGATGAGCCGGCCCTCGTCGCTGCGCTTCTGACCCTGGCCGGGCTTGGCCGCCTTCGACGCCACCGCCGCGAGGTTCAGCGGGCCCACCTTCGCTTTTCCCTCGGGCGAGCTGCTGTGCTCGCCGGCGTTGGTCTCCACCCAGGTCACGGGCGAGCCGCCCATGGCGCCGAGCGTGTACACCAGCGGCGTGGCGTTCACGCCTTGCGCGGGCGTCATGCTCAGGCTCGCGGCCTGCGGGTACACGGTGACGAGGTTGAAGCCCTTCACCACCGCGTGCTCGCCGTAGCCCACGCCAATGGCTGCAAAGGGGTTATCGAACTTGCCGCGGCCGGCCTGGTCCACGATCACGCCGTCGTCGATGGTCACGCCCCAGTCCTTGAGCAGCGGCTCGAGGCCGGTCGGCGTAAAGGGCTCGACCATGGCGATCACCCGGCCGCCCTCCTCGAGGTACTTGCGAAGGATGGCCACCTCTGCGGGCAAGAGCGGCTTCTCCGGTCCGGCGATGACGATGGCCGCCGCGTCGGTGGGCACCTCGCCGTTGCCGAAGGGGAGCTTCGCGGCCTTGAGGCCCTCGTTGCCCATTCGCTCCACGAGCTGGGTCATGCCGTTGGGCGTCTTGTCGTCGATGCCCGCTTCGCCGTGGCCGTCGAGGAAGTAGATCTTGCGCTGCGTCTGGTGTGTCACCTTCACGAGCGCATTGGTGAGATCTTCTTCGGTGGGCGTGGCCACCTTCACGTCCGACTTGCCCTGGCGCACCACCACGTGCGGCCCACCGCGGGTGAGGCCGACCTCCTTCACCAGCACGGGCTCCTTCTCGGGATCCAGCGTGCGCACCACCAGCTTGTCGCCCAATGCCTTGTAGCGCGCGAAGAGGGCGTCCCAGATCTCGGCCTGGGGCTCGCCGCCCTTGAAGAACGCCAGGACCTCCACCGGCTCCTTCAGGCCCTGCACCGTCTTCACGGTGTCGTCGGACAAAGAATGAATCTTATTTTGTGTCACATCCCAGGTCTTGGGGTGCGCCACCGCGAGGTAGTTGCCGGCGATGATCGCGCCCAGCAGCAGCGCGGTGCTCACGGCCGAGACGGTTGTGTAGAACGTCCCGCGGTTGGTGAATTGCTCGGTGAGCTGTCCCAGGTTGGTGACCAGGTAGAAGGTCACCGCGCCGGCCCCGGCGATCACGTTGATGGCGCCGAGCCAGTTGTCGCCGGCCACCACCACCGTCAACGCAGACGCCAGGAGGAGCACCAGCCCCACCGGCCCTGCCATGCGTCCCCAGTGCGCGAGCTTCATGGTGTCTCCTAGCTCCAACGCTGGGCCTCGACGGTGCGCTGCGTGAGGAAGAGCGCGAGCACCATCAGGCTGATGAAATAGGCGATGTCCTTCGTACTCACGCTTCCCGAGGCCATGCTGGCGATGTGCGGGATCCACCCGAGGTCGCCGAAGATCTGCTTGGCGAGCTCGTCGGTGGTGCCCGAGGCGGCGCCGGCGATGAGCCAGAGCCCGAAGGTCACGGCCAGGCCGATCACCGCGGCCACCGCCTGGTTCTCGGTGCGAGAGGAGACGAAGAGCCCGATGGCCACCACCGCGCCGCCCCAGAGCAGCAGGCCAGCGTAGCCCGTGGCCACCGTGGCCCACTCGATGGGCGCGGTGCTGCCCGCGCTCGCGCCGTAGACCTGCAAGACCACCGGATAGATGAAGGTGAAGCCGATGCTCACCACGACCACGGACCAAGCGGCAAAGAACTTGCCCAGCACGATCTCCGTGGGGCGCACGGGCGTGGTCATGAGCAGCTCCATGGTGTGCTGCCGCTTCTCCTCCGCCAGCAGCCGCATGGTCACGAACGGGGCCACGAAGCCCACCAGCACGCCCAGGTTGGTCAGCGTGGGCGTGAGCACCAGGTCGGTGAGGTTGATGCGCGTGGAGTCGTAGAAGCCCTGCATCGCCATCAGCGACGCGCGGGAGAAGCCCTGCACGCAGTAGATGAAGATGTACGAGCCCAGCACCGTGACGAAGCAGAACGCCGCGTACGCCATCGGCGTGGTGAAGTAGACGTTGAGCTCTTTGCGGGCAATGGCCAGCGTGTTGCGCATGGGATCTCCCGTGCGAAGAATAGAATTAAATAATAGCTAGGCCGCCGTGAGCTTGATGAACACTTCTTCCAGGCTCGGTTCGCGCGACTCCACGCGGTGCTTCTGGGTGAGCTCGGTGAGGTCGTCGTAGGCCACCAGCTTGCCCTGGTTGATGATCAGCACCTTCTGACAGGTGGCGCTGACCTCTTGCATGATGTGCGTGCTGAGCACGATGGTGTGCTTGCCCGCGAGGCTCTTGATGAGGTCGCGCACCTCGTGGATCTGCTTCGGATCCAGGCCGACGGTCGGCTCGTCGAGGATCAAGACTTTGGGATCGTTGAGCAGCGCCTGCGCCATGCCCACGCGCTGCTTGTAGCCCTTGGAGATGTTGGCGATGACGCGGTCGAGCACGTCGGTCACGGAGGTGAGGTGCGCCACGCGCTCGACCTCGCCCTTGAGCCGCTTGCCCTCCACGCCCTTCAAGCGCGCCACGAACTTCAAGTACGCGCTCACGGTCATGTCCACGTAGAGCGGCGGCAGCTCGGGCAGGTAGCCGACCTGGCGCTTCACCTCGAGCGGCTTCTCGAAGACGTCGAGGCCGGCGACCTTCACGGTGCCCCCGCTCGCCGGCAGGAAGCCGGTGAGGATGCGCATGGTCGTCGACTTGCCCGCGCCGTTGGGCCCGAGGAAGCCGAGGATCTGGCCCTCCTCGACCTTGAAGCTCAGGTGGTCGACGGCGACGCGGTCTCGGTAGCGCTTGACCAGGTTCTCGACGTGGATCATGGGCAGGCCTCCAGCGCCGGCCAAAACGGCGAGCGCCGGGTTTCATTCCCAGGAAGATCAGAGGGCCGATCGCGTGTCAAGCGAGCGCTCGCGTGGCCCCGCGGCCGCAGGCTGTGGTCGAGCATCCACGCCGGCCGCGCCGCCGCATGCTTGACCGCACTGGCCCGTGCGCTGCATTGAAGGGCGGCACCATCCCGGAGCGCGCGTGAGCCAGCCCATCCTCGTCCACAAGTACGGCGGCTCGAGCGTCGCCGACGTGGAGAAGATGAAGAAGGTGGCCGCGCTCATCGCCGCGCGGCGCGCGCAGGGCTACGGGCTGGTGGTCGTCGTCTCCGCGATGGGCGACACCACCGACGAGCTGCTCGCGCTCGCGAAGAAGGTGACCGCGAATCCGCCGCGCCGCGAGCTGGACATGCTGCTCACCGCAGGCGAGCGCATCAGCATGGCGCTCTTGTCGATGGCGCTCATCGAGCAGGGCACGCCGGCCATCAGCTTCACCGGCTCGCAGAGCGGCATCATCACCAGCGACGACCACGCCCAGGCGCGGATCATCGACGTGCGGCCCACGCGGGTGCGCGAGGAGCTCGCGAAGGGAAAGGTGGTCATCGTCGCCGGGTACCAGGGCGTGTCCGAGAAGCGCGAGGTGACCACGCTCGGCCGCGGCGGCTCGGACACCACGGCGGTGGCGATGGCGGCCGCGCTCAGCGCCGAGGCTTGCGAGATCTACAGCGACGTGGACGGCGTCTTCACCGCGGATCCGCGCGTCGTCCCCAGGGCGCACAAGCTGGAGACGCTGGCGCACGAGGAGATGCAGGAGCTCGCGCACTGCGGAGCGAAAGTCCTGAACGCCGCGGCCGTGGAGTTCGCGCGCGCCAAGGGCATCACCATCCACGCCAAGAGCACGTTCGGCGGCGGCACGGGGACGAAGGTCGTATCCGAGCCGGGCCCCGACGCCATCCGCGGCATCGCCACCGACGCCGAGGTCGCGCTGCTGCAGGCCGAGCGCTCGGTGGATGTGAACGCGCTCCTCGATTTTCTCCGCGGCGCGCACGCGCACGCGCGCGAGCTCGGTCGACGCGCGGAGCGGCACGGCTGGGCCATCCCCATGGCCGACGTGCACGACGAAGGCTTCGCGAGCGAGCTCCAGCGTCGCTTCGGCGGCGCGGTGCGCCTGGTGACCGACGTCGCGCGGGTGAGCGCGGCCGGCCGTGGCGCGAGCAAGTCGGAGGTCGTGAAGGCGCTGCTGGAGGCTGCGCGCGCGTCGAGCGCGGAGGTGCTCGACGTCGACGGCCAGCCGCTCTCGAGCTCGATCTTCGTGGCGCGGGGCAAGCTCGCCGAGGTGGCGCGCGCGGCGCACGCGGCGCTGCTCGAGGGCTGATTACTTCGCGAACGACTTGCGGTAGTCGCTGGCGTTCGCGGGCAGCTCGAAGAGCCTGCACATCTGCTGCAGCCGCGACCACACCCGCTCGCCGACGCGCTCGCGCAGCGGCTGATCGATGCGGCTCTCCTCGAGGCGCTCGCCCGTGCCCTTCCACTGCGGGCGCTCGGCTTTCTCGCTCAGCCGATAGTTGGTGGCAAAGAACGTGGGCCGGCCCGCGTTGTAGCGGCGCGACACCAGCTCATCGAGCGTCTCCTGCTCGAAGGGGCTCATCTTTCCCTTGCCGAGCTCGTCGATGGCGAGCACGGGCACGTCGGCGAGCGGGGCGATGATGTCGAGCGAGCTGCGGCCCTCGCCGAAGCCCTTGCGGATCTCGCTGTAGAGGAACGAGATCTCCACGTAGCGGCAGCTCACGCGCGTCTCCAGCGTGAGGTAGCGCAGAATCGACGCGAGCAGGTGCGTCTTGCCGGTGCCCACCGGCCCCGCGACGAGCAGGCCTTCCTTGGTCGTGCCGGGCACGAAGGTGTGGCAGATGCCCTCGGAGATCATGCGCAGCGAGTGCAGCTCGGGAAAGCCGGGCTGCAGGCTCGCGAAGCTCTGATCCGCGCACCGTGCGGGCAAGTGCGCGCCGTTGAAGAGCGACACGCCGGTGCGCGCGCGCTGGCAGGTGCACGGCGAGAGGAAGCGGTAGCCGTCGCGCTCCTCGAAGACGCGCCCGGTGCCCTCGCAGCGCGTGCAGGCCTGCTGGCAGGTGCAGAGGGTGGCGTGTGCGAACTCGCCCGAGGCGGTGATGCGCGCGCCGCTGCCCTGGCAGGTCGGACACGTCTTCAAGGCCACGGCTTCCATGGTGCTCCTCGCCCGACAACTCTAGCGCGCTGAACCGACGATCGCTTTCTACTCAACTCAGCGCAGCGCCGGAAGCGCGCCGTGGCTGCGCGCGTGCATCACCCGGTGCGCCCGGAGCGCGGCCTTGCGCGCGCGCGGGCTCATGCGCGGCAGCGCGGAGCCGAGCCCGCTGCGGACGTCGCGCAGCACCTGGAGCCGCGTCGCGAAGGGCAGGGCGCGCAGGTAGAGCAGGGCGAAGGCGTCGTCGAGGTGGGCCACGCGCGCGGCGGCCGCGGCGGGATCGTCGGACCTTCCGGAGACGAGCGGGCGCGCGCGCTCGGCCGCTCGACGAACGGCGTCGCTCCCTTCGCGCGCTGCCTTGCCGAGCGCGGCGCGGGCCTTCGCCAATCGATCCTGCGCGGCCTCGGGCGGCGCCTTGGGCGCGGACTTGCCCGTCGCGGCGCCCTGGAACCGTTTCCACTCCTCTTCGACCGCGCGGGCGCAGGCGCGCAGGGACTTCAGCGCGGGTTCATCGGGGCGCTTGTCGCGGGCGCGCTTCTCGGCGGCCTTTCGGATGCCACGGCAGATGACCTCGTAGGGCACGCCGCGGTCTTGCCAGCCGAGGAGAACGTCGGCGTCGAGGGGCGAGAGCGAGACGCCCGCGCCGCGAAAGGCGAGGAAGAAGTCGGTGACCTCTTCGGCGAACGTCGCTTCACGTGGCAGGAGGCCCATTCACCGCTCGCGCAACTGCCAGCCACCAGCCACCAGCGACCAGCCACGGCATCTCAGCCGTCCATCAGCACTTGAAACACTTCCTCGGCCGTCTGGTACCGCTCGCCGGCGTCCTTGCGCAAGAGCCGCGTGGCGATGCGCGCGAGCTGCTCGTCGGCCTGCGGGTTGAGCGCGAAGACCGGCGGCGCCTCGCTGTTCAAGATGAGGTCCCAGAGATCCAGCGGCGTCTTGGCGGAGAACGGCACGCGCCCGGTGATGAGCTCGTAGATCATCACGCCGAGCGAGTAGAGATCCGCGCGCGGATCCAGCTTCTCGCCGAGGAGCTGCTCGGGCGCCATGTACCGATACGTGCCCACGATCTTGCCGGTGGCGGTGACCGGCTCTTCCTCTGCGAGGAACTTGGCCAGGCCGAAGTCCATCACGCGCACGTGGCGATCGTCGTCGACCATCACGTTGGCGGGTTTGAGATCGCGGTGCACCAGCCCCTTGCCGTGCATGTACGCGAGCGCCTCGCAGATCTGGAGCAGCGCGTCCTTCAGCTTGCCGATGCGCTCGGCACGGTTCAGCAGCTCGAGATCCGGCGCGGCCAAGGCCTTCACCGCCGGCGCCTCGTCGCTCTCCTCGCGCTGCACCGGCGGCGCGGCTTCTTCTTCGTCGGTGAAGGGCTCGTCGGCGGCATCGGCGAGCGCGCGGATCTGGGCCACGCCCGCGCCGGTGGAGATGGAGATGCCCAGCGCGTCGGTGTCCACCTCTTCGCCCATCTGATCCAGATCGAAGCGCGGCACCTCGCCCGACACGTCCGAGAGCGATGTCCCAAAGATGTCCGCGATGGGCGCGGAGATGGGTGCGGAGTCGAGGTCGAGGTACCGCTTCAGATCCAGGCCCTCGATGAGCTCCATGGCGAGGTACGGATAGCCCTGGTACACGCCGGCGTCGAAGACGCGCACGATGTTGGGGTGGTCGAGCTCGTAGAGGGTCTCGAACTCGCGCGCGAGCCGCCGGGCCGCCAGCGGATCCATCGCGCCGCCCGTGGAGAGCAGCTTGAGCGCGACTTCGCCGCCACGCTTGATGTCCTGCGCGCGAAAGACGGTCCCCACCCCGCCGGAGCCCAGGGGGTGAAGCACGCGATACGGGCCGATCTGGCGGGGCGGCACGGCATCGAAGTCTGGGCGGCGCAGTCGAAGGTGTCAAACCTTGAGGCGGAGAACACGGACGCCAAAGAGCCATTGACCATCGGCCGTCGCCCGAGAGGGCGCCGGCAAGCCCGGGTCGCCAGGCTTTCCCCACTTCACTCGAGCAGATGCTGGTGCTTGGGGAACGGTAACGGTGATCGGTGTGCGGTGATCGGTGTGCGGGCCCGCTTGTTGTTCCCGAGTCACCGTTCAGAGAAGGAGCACACCTCGGCGCCTGGGGGGAAATTTGGCGCCCCAAAACACTTGGAAAATCCAGGACCGCTTCTTGGGATCGCCCGGGGATCCCTGCTACGCTGATGGGCTGAATGGCACGCGCCTTTGCGCCGCAACAGCTCGGCAAGTACACGCTCCTTCGCAAGATTGCGACGGGCGGCATGGCCGAGGTGTTCCTGGCCCGCAGCGAGGGCGCCGCCGGCTTTCAGAAGACGCTCGTCATCAAGAAGATCCTGCCAAACCTCGCCGAGGACGCGCAGTTCGTGGAGATGTTCCTCAACGAGGCCCGCGTCGCCAGCCAGCTCAACCACCCGAACATCGTCAGCATCTACGAGCTCGGTGAGATCGACGGCGCGTACTACATCGCCATGGAGTACATCGACGGGCCGAATTTGCGGGGCCTGTCGCGGCGCACCGTCGAAGCCGGCAAGCGGCTCGAGGTGCCCGTCGTCTGCAAGATCATCTCCCTCGCCGCCGATGGCCTGCAGTACGCCCACGACGCCGTGAACCACGACGGCCAGCCGCTCAACCTGATCCACCGCGACATCTCGCCCGATAACATTTTGGTTACACGCCAGGGCGCTGTGAAGGTCGTGGACTTCGGCATCGCCAAGGCCGCCAACCAGCCGCACCTCACCAAGAGCGGCATGCTCAAGGGCAAGCTCTCGTACATGCCGCCCGAGCAGATCCGCGGGCACGTGCTCGACCGGCGCGCGGATCTCTTCGCGCTCGGCGTGTGCCTCTACGAGCTGCTCGCGGGCGCCAAGCCCTTCGACAGCACCAGCGAGGTGGCGGTGATGCAGGCCATCCTCCACCAGCCGCCGGCACCGATCACCTCCGTGCGCCCCGACGTCGATCCGGACCTGGTGGCCATTCTGGAGAAGGCGCTCGCGAAGGACCGCGACCAGCGCTACGAGAACTGCGGCGACTTCCAGGCCGCGCTCGACGGCTACCTGATCAAGCGCCAGGTGAACATCACCGCGCGCGACCTCGCCCGCGTGGTGGAGGACGTGATGGGGCCGCCGGTGCCCCTGACCACGTCGAACCCGGAGCTCAAGGCGGTGGACGGAAAGCCCGCCTCGTCGGAGCAACTCGTTGCCAAGGGCGGCACGCCGCCGCCGTGGAAGCCCACGGCCGCGAGCTCGGGCAACTCGCTCATCGCCTCGTCGGTGGACGTCGACATGTCCGCCACCCGCAGCGACGTGAAGATCGCCGCCGAGCTGGCCGCGGCCCAGGGCAGCAAGACCAAGCTCATCGCCGGGCTCGCCGCAGGCGGCGCGCTGGTGCTGGGCGGCGTCATCTTCTTCGTCGCGCGGCCCACGCACCCGGACGTGGAGTCGGTGGCGGTGAAGCCGGTCGAGGCCAAGCCGGCCGAGGCGAAGCCCGCCGAACCGAAGCCTGCCGAGGTGAAGCCGCCCGAGCCCAAGCCCGCCGATCCCAAGGGCGCGGTCGCCGCGCTGGGCACCGCGGGTGGAGCCGCTCCCGCGTCGACGCCCACGCCGGTGAATGTGGCGGCCAAGCCGGTGGAGCCGCCCAAGCCGGTGGAGCCGCCCAAGCCCAAGGGCGGTCACACCGTCCACGCGAGCGCGAAGGAGAGGCACAAGAACGACGTGGCTTCGGCCGCGCCGCCCGCGCCCGCGCCGCCCCCGCCGGCTGCCAGCGGCAAGATCGAGATCCGCGTGCTGCCCTTCGCCGAGGACGTGATCGTCGACGGCAAGCACTGGGGCCCCACGCCGGTGAGCCCCGACGTCTCCAGCGGCAAGCACCACGTGGTGCTCGTGCGCCAGAGCGAGAAGTTCGAGCAGGACGTGGTCGTGCCGGGCAACGGCTCGGCGGTCATCAAGCACAAGTTCAACGCGGACTGATTCCCTCGCGCGAACCGCTCAGTGGCTCTGCGGCTTCACGTCGCCCGAGGCGCCGGAGCTGTCGTCGCCGCCGCTCAGGATGAAGAGGGTGGCGAACGTGGCCACCGCGACCGCGGCCACGCCGAACGACGCATACGAGATGGTGGCGCTGGTCTTCGCGCCGGAGAGGGCGGCATCGGCGTCGCTCTGGAACGCGTCGGTCTGGGCCTGGTTGGAGAGCGAGCGCGCGTGCAGCGCGAAGTACCCGCCCGCGCCGGCCGCGGCCACGCCCACGCCCAGCGCGATCCACGGCGCCACCGGCGGCCCCGGGGGCGCCGGCTTCACCTGCTGGGTGATGGCGTTGCTGGCGTTGGTGTTGCTGCTGTTCGAGGGCGTGTTGTCGGCCTTGGGCACGTCGGCGGGCGGCGGGGCCACCACTTCGACTTCCTTGGCCAGCTCGGTGCGCACCTTCTCGAAGAGCGCGGAGATCTTGGGCGAGACGTTCTTCGGCAGCTGGGCCTTGATGTTCAGCGCCAGCGCGGTCTTGAACTCGGTCTCGGCGCCGTCCTTGTTGTTGCTCTCGTACTGGACGATGCCCTCGTAGACGTGGACGAGCACGTCCTCGCCCACGCTGTTGCCGGGGTAGCTCTCGGCCTTCTTGAGCTGCTCCAGCGCGGACGCGAACTCGAGCTCGTTGTAGAGGCGGATGCCGGCCTTCAAGAACGGGTTCTTGATGCTCGCCACCGACGGGGCGGCTCCGCTGCCGGCCTGGGCAAACGCCGAAGCGCCGGGCGCCACCGCGAGCACCACTGCCAGCGCGGCCGAGAGGAGCTTGTTGAGCATGGCCCCGATTCTCGACCGGGGCGGTTCAGCCTGCAAGCCGACGGATCAGGCCGCGGCGGCCGCGGTCGAGGCGCCGCCGGTGTCGGCGTTGCCCGGCGTGCGGCGGCCAAAGCGCGCCCAGATCACGATTCCCGTGGCGAAGATCGCCAGGCTCACGAACTGGCTGGTGGAGATGTTGTACCAGGCCGTGCGCGGGACGCTGGAGAACGCGCCGAAGATGCGGCCGCGCTCCTCGTCGCCGCGGAACATCTCCACCGTGGTGCGCAGCACCGAGTACATCATCAGGTACATGGCCAGGACCTGCCCGTGGAAGCGCTTCCAGTACGAACGGGTCAAGACGAGGATGGTGAAGATGCAGAGCTCGCCGATGCTCTCCATGAGCTGCGTTGGATAGATGGGCAGGGTGTGGCCCAGCTTGGCCGCCTCGGTGGCGATGTCGATGGCGCCCTGGGGCAGGTTGTGCAGGACCGCGCCGGTGACGGTGTCTTTCCAGGCGCCGAGGAAGTTCCCGGCAGCGTCGGTGTCCGGCACGTAGCGCTGGACGCCGTTGTTCATGATGAGCTGGTGGGTCACCGCGTCCAGCAAGCGGTGGTCGCGCGTCTGGCTCTCGAAGGCGAGCGAGCTCTGGCCCCAGCGTGCAGCCCAGGTGCCGGCCGAGTCCGCGCTGGGGAAGGCGAGGGCGATCTTGGCGAAGGGGCCGGTGGGGTTGGCGAAGCCGCCCCAGCAGCAGCCGGCGGAGAGGCAGCCGAAGCGGCCAATGGCGTGGGCCACCGACACCGTGGGCACGATGATGTCGCCCAGGCGGAGCACGTTGAGCTTGTGCTTGAGGCCGTACCAGACCACGGTCAGCGCCGCGCCGATGAAGCCGCCGTAGAACACCAGGCCGCCCGAGAGCGAGAAGATGCTCTTGGGGTCGTCGGCGTAGTCCTTCCAGTTCACGATGATGAAGAGGATGCGCGCGCCCACCAGGCCCGAGACCAGGACGTAGAACGCCAGGTCCATGATCGTCTCGTGCATGTACTCGCCCATGGGCACGATGGTGCCGTCGGCGAGCTTCTTGATGCCCGGGAAGCTGCGGCGCGCCTCGCGGGCGCACAGCGTAATCGCCACGATGAAGGCGGTGGCGATCATCAAGCCGTAGGTGTGCAGCGGGGCGCCGTGCTCCTTGGCGTAGCCCACGCCGTAGTAGGCCACCACCGCGCTGATCACCGCGAAGATGCCGGCGCGCATGGGCGCCTGCTCGCGATTCTCGGCGCCGCGCCAGCCGGCGTATGCACCGTAGACCACCAGGCCCGCCGCGCAGAGGTAGAGCACCACCTGCATGAGCGGGGTGTCGAAGGTGAAGCGCCAGAGAACAGGGAGCATGGTGACCTCGAGATAACGGCTACGACGCCGCCTTGCTTGGAGTGGTGGCCGCGGCGCCTTCCAGGCGCTTGGTGAACCAACCCTCGGTCAGGAGCAGAAACACGCCGACGCACACGAAACTGTCCGCGACATTGAAGACCGGCCACTCGTGCGGCCCGACGTGCCAGAGGATGAAGTCGATGACGTAGCCGTGGACCACGCGGTCGAGCGTGTTCCCGAACGCGCCGCCGAGCACCATGGCCAGCGCCAGCCGGCGCAGCCAGTGCTCGGGCCCGCTCTTGACGTAGAAGTAGAGGATGAGCGCCGTGGCCGCCACGGCCACCAGGTAGAAGAATGGCACGCGGAGCGAGTCGTTCGTCCCGGCCATGAAGGAGAAGGCCGCGCCCGTGTTCTCGGCGTAGCGGAAGTCCCAGAACGAGGCCACGCGCACGGTCTCCGCGCGGTACGCGAGCAACCGCATCGCCGAGTAGAAGTGCGCGCCGCCCGCGGTGAGCGCGTGGGTGAGGTGGACGACTGCCAGGTACTTGGTCCACTGGTCGAGCGCCAGCGCGAGCGGCGTCACCACGAGCAGCGGGGAGAATTTGCGGAGTCCGTTCATGGGTCAGGAGGGCCTGTCGGTCTTGAGCTCGCCGAGCGCGCCGAGAACCTCGGCCTTGGGCGCGCGCTTGGTGACCACGCCCTCGAGCAGGAGCATGCCCACGCCCACGCAGATGAAGGCGTCGGCGACGTTGAAGGTGGGCCAGTGCATGCGCGGGTCCTGGTACCAGTGCCAGTCGACGAAGTCGATGACGTAGCCGCGGATCACGCGGTCCAGGTAGTTGCCCACCGCGCCGCCGAGCACGAAGGCGAGCGCCACCTGCACGTAGCGCTGCTCGGGCTTGGTACGCCGGTAGAAGACGAGGATGAAGGTCACCGCGGCGATCGACACCAGGTGAAAGAACGGCAGGCGGAGATTCTCGGGAAGCGAGCCCAGCAGGCCCCAGGCAGCGCCGGGGTTCTCGACGTACTTGAAGTGCCAGAAGTCGTTCAGCACCGCGACGGGCGGGGTGCGCAGGTCGGGTTCGGTGCGGGGATCGCCGTCGAGGTTGCGGTCGCCGTAGAAGTGGGCGAGCTGCTGCCCGACGCCTTGCACGCCGTGCTCGGCGAAGTCGCGCGTGAGGTGCGCCACGGCGAGGTACTTGCTGCCCTGGTCGGCGAGCACGGATGCGCCGAAGAGCGCGGCGAGCAGGATGTACTTGTTCCTGGCCATCGGACCTCGGCACTCAACCGTCGACGTCGCCTGCCTCTTCCCGGCGAGCGCCTGCGCGCCCGCTTGCTACGCGAGCGCTTCCTTGCACTTCTTGCACACGTGGCTGCCGTCGGCGGGCAGGCCCTCTTCGTAGGTCCAGCAGCGCGGGCACTTCTCGCCGCTCGCGCGCTCGACCTTCACGCCGAGCGTCGCGGCCGTGTCGCTCGCGAGCACCACCTGGCTCACGATGAACATCTCCGGCAGCTGCTTGGCCCACTTCTCGAGCAGCGGCTTGAGCTCGGCGGTCGGCGTGAGGGTCACGCGCGCCTCGAGGCCGGAGCCGATGACCTTGTCGCGGCGCATGGGCTCGATGGCGCCGAGCACCGCGGAGCGCACCTCGAACAGCTTCGCGAGCTCGGCGTCCTGCTGGGCGTCGCGCGCGCCGGGCTTGCCGTCGGGCAGACCCGCGAGGAACACGCTGTCGGCCTTGGCGCCGGGCAGATGTCCCCAGGCCTCGTCGGCGGTGAACGAGAGGATGGGCGCGAGCAGCCGGAGCACGTCGGTGGCGATGGCGTGCAGCGCGGTCTGCGCCGAGCGGCGCGGCTTGCCGTCCTTCTTGCCGGTGTAGAGCCGGTCCTTGTTGATGTCGAAGTAGGTGGCCGAGAGCGTGTTGGAGCAGAACTCGAGCACCGCGTGGAAGATCACGTGGAACTCGTAGTTGCGGTACGCCTCGAGCACCTTGGCGTTGAGCTCGCGCAGTTGGCCCAGCGCCCAGCGATCGAGCGGCAACAGCTCGCTCTCGGGGAGCGCGTCCTTGGCCGGATCGAAGTCGAAGAGGTTCGAGAGCGCGTAGCGGAGCGTGTTGCGGATCTTGCGGTAGCCCTCGGTGAGGGTCTTCAAGATCTCGTCGCTGAGGCGGATGTCCTCGCGGTAGTCCGTCGCCGCGACCCACAGGCGGATGATCTCCGCGCCGTACATGTTGATGAGCTTCTCGGGCTCGAGCGCGTTGCCGGCGCTCTTGCTCATCTTCTTGCCCTGGCCATCGACGACGAAGCCGTGGGTGAGCACGCTCTTGTACGGCGCGTGCCCGCGCGTGGCCACGCTGCACATCAGGCTGGAGTGGAACCAGCCGCGGTGCTGGTCCGAGCCCTCGAGGTACAGATCCACCGGCACCTTGATGTTCGGACGCTTCTCGGCGACCGCGGCGTAGCTCACGCCGGAGTCGAACCACACGTCGAGGATGTCCTGCTCCTTGCGGAACGCGGTGCCGCCGCACTTCACGCACTTGCGATCGCCCACGAAGTCGCGGGCGTCGTGCGCGTACCAGGCGTCGGCGCCTTCCTTCTCCATGAAGCCGGCCACGCGGTCCATGACGTCGGCGTCGAGGACCTCGGTGTGGCAGTTCTCGGCCTCGCAGTAGAGCACCGGGATGGGCACGCCCCAGCTGCGCTGGCGGCTGATGCACCAGTCCGGGCGGTTGGCGAGCATGCCGTGGATGCGGTCGCGGCCCCACTTCGGGATCCAGCTGACCTGCTCGATCTCGTCGAGGCACTTCTTGCGCAGGTCGCGGCTCTCCATGCTCACGAACCACTGGTCCGTGGCGCGGAAGATGACCGGCTTGTGGCAGCGCCAGCAGCACGGGTACTGGTGCTTGAAGCTCGACTTCGGGTGGCTGAGCAGCGCGCCCTTCTCGTGCAGCTTGGCCACGATCGCGGGGTTGGCCTCGAGGACCTTCTGGCCCTTCCACTCGCCGGCCTCTTCGGTGAAGCGGCCCGCGGCGTCGACAGGCGCCAAGATCGGCAGGCCGTACTTCAGCCCGACGATGTAGTCCTCCATGCCGTGCCCAGGCGCGGTGTGCACCAGGCCCGAGCCCGCCTCGAGCGTCACGTGGTCGCCGAGGATGACCGGCGACTCGCGATCGAAGAGCACGTGCTTGTACTTCACGCCCTCGAGCTGCTTGCCGTCGAGGTACGCGAGGATCTTCGACGCGTCCTTGAAGACCGCGGCGCTGAAGGTGCTCTCGCCGGAACCAGGCAGCTTCACGTCCTTGGTGGTGAGCTCATCCGGCGCGATGTCGAGGAGCACCTTCGCCAACAGCTCCTTGGCGACGACGATCACCCGGCCCTGCAGGTCGTACGCGACGTAGGTGAAGTCCGGATTCGCGGCGATGGCCAGGTTCGCAGGAAGCGTCCAGGGCGTGGTCGTCCAGATGAGCAGGCTGACCTTTTTGCCCGCGAGCGCGGGCGCGAGCTTTCCGAAGTCCGTCGTGCTCGGGAACGCCACGTAGACGCTCGGCGACTCGTGCTCCTCGTACTCGACCTCGGCCTCGGCGAGCGCGGTCTGGTCCTGCATGCACCAGTGCACCGGCTTCTTGCCGCGGTACACCACGCCCGCGCGCACGAACTTGGCCAGCTCGCGCACGGTCTGGGCTTCGTAGTCGTACGACATCGTCAGGTACGGCTGGTCCCAGCGGCCGAGCACGCCCAGGCGCTTGAACTCCTCGCGCTGGATGCCCACCCACTTCTCCGCGTAGGCGCGGCAGGCCTGGCGGATCTGCACCTTCGACATCTCGCGCTTCTTGCTGCCCAGCTCTTGGTCGACCTTGAGCTCGATGGGCAGGCCGTGGCAGTCCCAGCCGGGCACGAAGTCGCAGAGCTCGCCCTGCTGGTTGTGGAACTTCACAACGAGGTCCTTGAGGATCTTGTTGAGGAAGTGCCCGAGGTGGATGTGGCCGTTGGCGTACGGCGGCCCGTCGTGGAAGCTGAAGAGCGGCCCCTGGGCGTTCTTCTCCAGGATCTTCCGGTAGAGGCCGATCTCCTCCCAGCGCGCGAGCATCTTGGGCTCGAGCTGCGCCAGGTTGGCCTTCATCCCGAAGTTCGTCTGCGGCAGATTGAGGGTGGCTTTGTAGTCGGTCGGCATGTGCTTGGTGGGCCGGCTCGTGTAGGCTCGAAAGGGCGCTGCGTACCATGGTCTATCGCGCGCGACAATCGCGCGCAGCGCCTTGGGAAAGTCGCAAAACGCGCCCCCTTCCTGACGAGGAGCTCACGTGATCGCCAGCGCCGCCGCCGTGGTCCTGTTGTCTGGCTGGCTGCACACCGGCGCGCCAGCCAAGTTTCCGCACTCGGGCGACGCCTGCAAGGACGCCTGCGCGATGACGAAGATGGGCTGCGAGGACGACTGCGGAAAGAAGGCCAAGGCGAAAGATCCCACGGCCAAGCAGTGCGCCAAGGACTGCGTGGCCGAGGTGAAGAGCTGCGAGCAGAACTGCCCGGCCATGCTCAAGGACGCCAAGTACAAGCAGAAGCAGCGCGAGGCGAACAAGGGCAAGGCGAAGAAGGACCAGCAGCCGATCAATCCGGCGCCGTCGCCCTGAGCCGACCTGGCTTCCCAGACGTCAGAACCGCGCTCTTCCGCCTTGCTCTCAGCGGGAATCCCTGAGGTTTTCCGCGAGGTGCAGTCCGCATCGGGCGAGCCGGGTGCATCGATGGACCCAATCGATCCAAGGCGGGCGGGCGCCCACGGAGAATAACGTGCTCCGAGCGGCGTCTTTCGTTTGGAAGCCGGTCGTGGCGGAGTGGTCCGGCGGCCGGACGAGGCTCCCCATGAAGACCACGATCCTGGTGGCGATGCTGATGACCCTGGCGGGCTGTGCGACGACAGGCGAGGGCTGGACCACCCAGACCCTGCCCGGCGTCGCCAGTTGCTCGGCGGCCCCGAGCTGGACCACCCACGTGGTCTCCACGACGTCAGCCTGCGCGAGAGCGCGCTCGCGCCCGAGCGCCGACGACTCGTTCGAGATGCCGGACGATGGCGTCGTCTTGGCTGCCCAGCAGCAAGCCATGATGGACGCGCAGCTGCAGCAGGACGCGGCGCAGCAGGCGATGGACGCGGCCAACCAGGCTTCTGAGCAGGCCACGGAAGCTTCGCTGGAGATGTCGGCGATCACCCCGTAGGGGCACCAGCGACGAGGCTCGGCGCCTTTTCCTCGCAGCTCCCCAGCATGGCCATGTTGGACCTTCGGCCAGGGATCTTGTGGGGTTGAGAGGGGCCCCAATCGGATCCTCGTGTCGCCGAGGCGTTCATCGAGTTCGCCCGGGCGTGGAGCGAGCACGCCGAGGCGTTCATCGAGCACGCCGAGGCGTTC
>JAFEBB010000099.1 GCA_018266075.1 Deltaproteobacteria bacterium
GTGCAGCGCCCGCGCCACCAGCTCCTTGCCGCTCCCCGTGGGGCCCAGGATCATCCACCGGCATGTCCCAGGGCGCGAGGAGGGATGCGCGCGCGGAGCTTGGCGAGGAGGTCGCTCTTGCCAATCAGCCCCAGGCTGACCGGGTCGAACGGGGCGGCGCGCCCGGGGCCAGTGGGCGAGGGCGACAACTTGGCGTCCCTGTCGCGTGTGGCGGACATGGCCAACCCCGGCGCCGCCCCGAGGGCGGAATGCGGACCGGGCGGAAGGCCCGGCGTGCACGGAGGGCGGTAGTGCGAAGGGCGTGCCGAGTGGGATTTCGCGGAGTTGGGCGAAGTGTGGTGATCGCGCGGCGGACAGGGGGGGACCGTGCAGCGATCGCTTTGAAAGTAGGAGAAGGGAGGGTGTTGGGCCGCGGGGGGCACCTCGCACCGTGCCCACGGCGCGAAAACTGGTCAAAGGCATTCGCCATTCGCGTACGACTCTCCCCATCTGCGGGCGAGAGCCTGCGCCTAGCGGATGACGATGAACTCCCTGAATCTCGAGCTGCCTCGTCTCCTGACCTCGACGACGGCGTTCCCGCGTGCGCGGAGTCCGCTCATGAGAGCGGTATCAGGGTGGCCGTACTGGTTCTTTCCCACGGGCACGACGAAGACGACCTCCTCGTCAAGCTGAGCCTTCAATCTTGTCGGCGAGAAGTTGTGGCGTGAGCCATGGTGGGGCACCACGAACGTCCCGACCTCGGTCCATCGCTGGTGGCCAAGACAGGACGTGAGCGCATGTTCCCGCAGCTTGGTTGTAAGCAGAGCGTCGCCTGTGCCGACCCATGCAACTCTGCTGTTGCCTACGGCTTCAAAGCGCTTGTGACTGAACGCGTGGTCCTCGAGCGTCCAGCCGCTGCCTACCGGCCCCGAATACAGACTCATGCTCGTTCGGTTCCGATCTCTGCCGAACTGGCGGTACGCGTCGCCGATCGCTCGTCGGATGCTCGAGGTCTTTAGCGCATCGCGAGCGAGTTCTTGAAGCTTGGGGATCGAGGTGCTTGGGGCAAGACCGAGAATCTTGATTAGCTCATTCCGGAACCGTCCGTACTTCGGCGGTTCACGGAATACGTGAGGAACAAGCTCCCAGCTCACGGAAGTACCACTTGGCGAAATCGGAATCGCGTGACCGGACGGGATGCGCGCCACGCTTGACGGAGCGGCGACTTGCTTACCCGTCGCCTGAGGCGTGGCAGCATCTCCTTGAGCAACAGCATGTGGGGCGGAAACGCGGGCATCTATTTCTCGCCGATCAGCTTGTGGATTCTCGGGCGGCGGCATGTCCGGCGCTCGAGGCGTTGTAGTCGCCGCCGCCGGTCCAGGCGGTGGTGCGACGCCATTAACCAGAATCACCCGGCGAGCACCGCGGTCCGTGAAGTACCGTCCCGGGTCCGCTGCAAGTTGACCTGTCGAAGGTGTGTAGCGGTCGTTCGCGCAATACTCACCGACGAGAAGTAGCCGCTCCCAAGGCTCCAAGTAGGGTGCAAGGACAAGGTCCACGTCGAAGGCGGATAGAACATCATCGGCGCCATTGATGTGGTCGTCGTCCAGGTGGGAGAAGGCGAGGATATCTAGTTGCGCGCCACGCCCGAGCATGCGCTTCAAGGATTCAAGTTGCCGCTCAAGCGCATTGCGGTTCGCCGAGCCGCAATCGTAGACGTACGAGAACGAGCTCTGATCGAACTCGATGCGGCAAGCATGGAGCCCACCTTGGCCGACCGGGAACTGTTCTCGTCTGACGTAGACCATCTCGCCACCTCCTAGACCTCAAGCAGCTCGAAGAAGCAGCCGCAGAGTGCGACCAGCGAGTCGCCCAGCCATCGTCGGGTCACGCGCTTACGCGGTGTTCTCGCCGGTCCTCGACGCGCTTCACGAGGGCCCGGAGCTTCTTCACGTCATCATCGAAGTCTTGGAGGGTGGGGGAGACGGCGTTCTCGGCGCGTGTGCCGTCATGAATCGATGCCCACTTCGTGGCGTGATCATAGAGCGCAATAAACTCGCGGACGTCGTCGTCAACGAGGTCGCGGACTTTCCAGAGCGCCAGCGGATGTACCCCGCGCGCGAATCGCTCGACGCAGCAACCGAGGAGTTTCTCTTCCATGGCGCGCTCGGCCGCCTGGCGGAGTTGGCCGTATGCGCTCGCGAGTTGCCGTCGGAATGCCAGGGCGTCGATCTTCACCATCCTCTTGAACTCGTCGATGAGCCTGTTCAACGCCTTGTTCTGCTCGTTGTAGCCCTTGGCCTTCCACGGAGCTTCTCCCGAGGTTCGACCCGGACGACCAGTCTCATCTCGAGCCACCTCGACAATCGTGATCGGAACCCGCTGCTCTTTTTCGGCGATGTCCTTGAGGAACTGCAGGAAGACGAGGTTGTGGGTGAAGACCACGACCTGGCGCACGAGGCCTTCCGCAACGATGCGCCTTGCGACCTCATCCTGGCGCTCATGGTCGAGCGAAGACACCGGATCGTCGATGACGATCGCCGATCGGCCGCCGATGAGCCGAAGCTCGGCAAAAAATGTCGCGAGCGCGATCGCGCGCTTCTCACCCTCGCTGAGCACGGCCGTTGTGCCGATTCGCCTTCCGACGGTCCAAGGCGCCAGTCGAAGGCTCACCTTGTGGTGGCTCTTGCCCTTCTTGGTTCCCGAAGGCTCCAAGCCCACTTTGCTCGGGACGCGAATCTGCTTTGACTCTGCCTCGTAGGCTTTGACAGCCGCCTCGGTGACGTACTTGTCGGCCAGCTCGGTGCTCTTCCGAGAGATGCCCTTGGTGCTGAGCGCAGAGCACGCACGGGAAAGGTTGGTTGCGAGCGTCCGGCGCTTCCATTCGCGCACGACCTGGTCGCGAGCGTCCCAAAGCTGAATCCGCGCGGTGAGGACCTTCTTCTCAAGGCCCTTCGCAGCGCGTTGGCTTGGATCGTCGAGCTTCTCCTGCTCAACGGCGTTCGCGTTGAGCTTGTCGATCCAGGCGGCCAGCGCGGCCGAGACCTGAGCTGGACCGTCGACGTAGTGGCCGGAAGCCACAGCCGCTCGCGTTACCTCGGCGGCATCGAGAAACTCCTCGAGTCGTCGGCCAAGCTCAGCGTCCTCCGCCGCGATCTCTGCGAGCAGTGGTGCGTCCACGCCCTCGTGAACGACCAATGCGAGGATCTCGTCACGTTCCGCCTTGACCTTGTCAGCTGCTCCGCGTGCTTGGGCGCTGAGATCCTCAGTGACAAACTTGCGGAAGCGCTGCAGACGACCCTTTGCGCTGTCATCGAGAGGCTGGAGGCAGAGCACGCAAGTCGCATTGCTTGTGGCAGTAGGGAAGGCTCCGTCCGGTGTCCCGCCACTCTCTGCGAAGCGCTGCGCGGCGTCCCAGAGCTTCAGCCAGACATCTCCACCGACTCCAGGTACCAGCTCGGTACCGAATGCCAGCTGCGAAGCCATGCGTGCGGCCTCGCGAAGCCGGTCGGCCTCGTCTCCGGCGGCGGCCGCGCGCTTAAGCGATTCTGGCCCGAGTCCTACTTCGAGGCCCTGAATCCGAGCGAGAAGCGGTCCCACGCGAAGCGCCAGCGCCCGCAACCGCTTCGCCTCTGCCGCCGCGGCTCCTGGGCCCTGGCCAAGTGACGTCTCCAAGTCGTGTAGGCGCGCTCGATCCTCTGCCGCTACCAAGAACGCCTCGAGCTCTTGTTCGTCCTTCATCGAGTCGAGACGTCCGAGGAAGTCGTGAGCGGGCGTGCCGTCGGCGACCGCCGGCAACGGTTCCGGCGTGCTGGCCAGAGCGTATTCGTCCGCCAACGCTTCTTGCAGCGAGTCCACGACTGGCACGAGCCGATCGAGAAGGTCGAGCCCGCGTGGCTTCCATACGACCTCATTCTCCTGCTCGACCAGGGCGTTCGCGGCGCCGCTGTCGAAGAGAGCGACCCGTCCAAGCTCCGGCGCCGGGTCGTTTCCCGGCGACCACGTCCAACTCGCTGGTTGGCTACCAACGCGGAAATTGACGACGACCACTGGATCGGTGGGTGCGTCGGCGAATACGTCTGGGAGGATGGTTTCTCGCGCCCCGCGGACGTGGCACGCTTGCTTCAACACGCGCGTGTAGCCCGACTTGCCGGACCCGTTGTCACCGTACACGACCGTCAACCCAGTTGGCTGGAAGGGCAAGACTTGCTCGTCGCAAAGCGCGTTGAGTCCTTTGGCGCCCGAGATCGAGACGAGCACCACGTCTTCGCCGTGCACCTCGTCGTCTGGGATATCCGATGCGGCGAGAGGTCTCGCTTCCACGTGGAGGCTGCAGGGGATTCCGAACTCCTGCTTCACCAGCGCCAGGAGGTCGTCGTGATCGGCCCCATCTAGCTTCCCCTTCTGCGCCAGTCGACGGAGAGCGTCTGCAACCCACGGCCGTTGCTCGCTAGCCCACTGGATCAAGTCGTCCGCTACGGCCATGGCCCCTCCATGGCGCCCGTCAGCGAGTGCGCTAGTGTCCGCTCGCTTGGCGCCGCCATTCGGAGAGCCCGAGAACGAGGTCATCCCCGAAAGTCCGGCGTGTACAATAGCCACCACCGTCTGACATCCGAGCCCTGACATGCGTTGGATCGCCCCTCCGTCGAAGGACGCGTCCCTTGCCACCCTCGAGAAGCGCCTCTGGGACGCCGCCGACCAGATGCACGCCAACAGCGGCCTCAAGGGCACGCAGTACTCGACGCCCGTGCTCGGGCTCATCTTCCTGCGCTTCGCGTCGGCCCGGTTCGCGGTGCGGCGGGCGGAACTGGAAAAGGCCGCGACCGGACGCCGCGGGTCACGGGTGGACGAGCCCAGCGCGTACCACGCGGCCGGGGTGCTCTATCTCCCGCCGAATGCTCGGTTCGAGGAGTTGCTTGAGTATCCTGAGGGTGGCCGGGACAAGAAGTCGCTGGGGCAGGCGGTCGACGACGCGATGAGGGCCATCGAGGGGGTCAACACGCAGCTCTCGGGCATCCTCCCGAAGGCGTACCAGGCGTTCAACGCTCGGACGCTCAAGGACCTTCTCAAGATCTTCTCGTCGATCCCCATGGACCTCGAGGGCGACACCTTCGGGAAGATCTACGAGTACTTCCTCGGCGAGTTCGCGATGTCCGAGGGGCAGGGCGGCGGCGAGTTCTACACGCCGTCCAGCATAGTCCGGCTGCTCGTCGAGGTGCTGGAGCCGTTCAAGGGCCGGGTGCTCGACCCTGCGTGCGGCTCGGGCGGCATGTTCGTGCAGAGCGCTCGCTTCGTCGCGGAGCACAAGAAGAGCGGCACGTCCGAGCTGTCCATCCACGGCGTGGAGAAGACCGACGAGACCGGCCGGCTGTGCAGGCTCAACCTCGCCGTGCACGGGCTCGAGGGTGACATCCGCCACGGCGGAGAGATCAACAGCTACTACGATGACCCTCACAACCTGGTCGGCCGGTTCGACTTCGTGCTCGCGAATCCGCCGTTCAACGTGAGCGGCATCGATAAGGATCGACTCAAGGACGCGGTGGGACCAGGGCGGCGGTTCCCGTTCGGCGCCCCGAACACCGACAACGGGAACTACTTCTGGATCCAGCTCTTTTACTCGGCGCTCAACGCCGGCGGGCGCGCCGGCTTCGTAATGGCCAACTCGGCGTCCGACGCGCGGTCGTCGGAGCTGGAGATCCGCAAGAAGCTCATCGAATCGGGAGCGGTCGACGTGATGGTCTCCGTCGGCCCGAACATGTTCTATACAGTGACCTTACCCTGCACGCTCTGGTTCCTGGATCGTGGCAAGGGGAACACCAAGCGCAGTGACCAGGTGCTCTTCGTCGATGCGCGCCACGTGTACCGCCAGGTGGACCGGGCGCACCGCGACTGGACCGAGGGCCAGCTCGGCTTCCTCGCAAATATCGTTCGCCTCTACCGCGATGAGAATCTAGACATCACATACGGCGGCGAAGCTGCACGCGACAAGCTCGCGGAGGTCTTTGGCAAGAAGGCGAAGTACGTGGACGTTCCAGGTCTCTGCAAGGTTGCCTCCTTGAAGGACATAGAGGCCCAGGGTTGGAGCTTGAATCCTGGGCGGTATGTCGGTGTGTCGCCTGGCGAGGAGGTTAGCAATGAGGACTTCCGTGAAAGATTCGAGGGTCTAATTGAGGAATTCGAGGCTCTGACGGTCCAGGCTCGAAAGCTTGAGCGCCGCATCCACGAAGATGCGCGAGAGGTCCTGCGGTGAGTGCTGCGCGAGATGGCGGCATGCTTCCGGCGAGGGGATTGCCTCACGTCAGTACGTGGGAGCGACGTCGTATTGGGGAGTTCGTAGAACTCCACTATGGCAAGGCACTAACGGCGACGACTCGAAATCCCGGCACAGTCCCCGTCTTCGGCAGCAACGGACAATGCGGATGGCACGATTCAGCTCTCGGTGACGGGCCGACTGTGGTGCTTGGACGCAAGGGACAGGGGCCGCTTGGCGTTGAGTGGTGTGAGAGCCCGTTTTGGGTAATCGACACCGCCTACTACGTTAGACCGACGTCCTCAGAGATATCGCTGAGGTTCTTCTATTACTTGACCAAGTATGTTGGTCTGAACCACCTCAAGGATGGGACTTCAAACCCAAGTCTGGGTCGCGACGTGTTCTGCCGTCAGGGTTTCCCGATCCCGCCGCGCGAGGTGCAGGATCGAATTGCAGCGGTTCTCTCTACGTACGATGCGCTTCTCGAGAACTACGAGCGCCGTATCCAGTTGCTCGACGAGATGGTGCGGGCCCTCTTTCACGAGTGGTTCGTCGACTTTCGCTACCCAGGACACGATCGGATGCAGCTGGTGGATTCCGCCATCGGGCGGATTCCACACGGCTGGCGTGCTGCGACGGTCGACGACGTCGCCTTCGAACTACGTCGCGGAGTTCCGAAAGGCGCGATCGAGCACGGGCTTCCCTGCGTTGGGTTGGAGCACATCCCTCGGAGAAGCCTTGCTCTACGCGAATGGGACGAGTTGGAGGAGCTAGGCTCAAACAAGTTGCGGTTTGAAGCTGGCGAAATCCTATTTGGCAAGATCCGGCCCTACTTCCACAAAGTGGCGGTTGCTCCGAAGGCAGGCGTTTGCTCCGCAGATACGATCGTAATCAATTCGCGCGAGACATTGGCCTACGGGTTCGTCGTCGCATTGGTGTCGAGCGATGACTTCGTTGCGCACGCGAGTGCCACGGCGAACGGCGCGAAGATGCCGCGCTGTAGTTGGGAAGTGATGGGTGAGTATGAATTGGCAGTTCCGCCAGACCCGCTTCTCAAGAGTTTTGACGCGAAGGTGCGCGTTTGGCTCGCCGAGCAGCAAAACCTGGTCATGCGTATCCGTACCTTGCGCGTAGCGCAGGCCCTCTTGCTTCCGCGCCTGCTCTCCGGCCAATTGGCCGTCGATGAGGAGGAGGCCGCTTGACCGCCCACGCCTACACCGAGGACGCGCTCGTCGAGAGCGCCGCGATTGAAGTTCTCGAATCGCTCGGATGGTCCACGGTGTCGGCGGTCGATGAAGTCTTTGGAGTACACGGCACGCTGGGCCGCTGCTCTGCACGTGAAGCCGTGCTCGACGGCGCATTACGGCTCTCGCTATTGAAGCTCAACCCGGAGCTCGATTGGGCTGAACCGGTGAATGCGGTCGTCGATGAGCTGACCCGCGACCGGACCGCAATGGGGCCTGCTGCCGCGAGCCGAGAGATTCACCGCCTCGTGACCGAAGGTGTGACGATCTCCGTCAAGGATCCGCGGACCGGCAAGCAAGAGCCGCGCGTGGTTTCAGTGATCGATTGGGAGCACCCCGAGAACAACCTCTTCACTTCCGTTCGCCAGCTCAGCATCCAAGGGCCGCTCTACAAGTGCATCCCAGACGTGGTCCTATTTGTGAACGGGCTGCCATGGGTAGTCTTCGAGTTCAAGCGAACCGGTGTGAGCTCGAGAGTCGCGTTCGACGACAATCTCACCAGCTACAAGCACCCGCAGAATGGCGTCCCGCAGCTCTTCCCGTACAACGCACTTCTCATCGCCTCGAATGGGACGGATGCACGCGTCGGGTCGCTCACTGCTGACTGGGAGCGCTTTTTCGAGTGGAAGCGCGTCGAGAGCGAAGGCGAACCTCGGCGCGTCTCGCTCGAGGTCCTCATTCGCGGCACCTGCGAGAAGCGCAGACTCCTCGACCTGGTGCGCAACTTCACCTTGTACTCCGAGCACAAGACCGGTCTCACGAAGGTGCTCGGCCAGAACCACCAGTTCCTCGGCGTGAACAACGCCATCCAGGCCACGCTCAAGGCGCGCGAGGAAGGTCACGGGCGAGCGGGCGTGTTCTGGCAGACCCAGGGAAGCGGCAAGAGCTTCTCGATGGTCTTCTACTCCCAGAAGATCCTCCGGACCGTGCCCGGCAACTGGACCTTCGTGGTCGTCACCGACCGAGTCGAGCTGGACACGCAGATCGCCAACACCTTCGGAGCATGCGGCGCGGTCCAGGACGTGACGGCATGCCACGCGACGAGCGGCGACAACCTCCGGCAGCTCCTGCGGGAGAACCACCGGTACGTCTTCACCTTGATCCAAAAGTTCCAGACCAACGAGGTCCTCTGCGACCGCCGCGACGTCATCGTCATCGTCGACGAGGCCCACCGGTCCCAGTACGACACGCTGGCAATGAACATGCGCGCCGCACTCCCGAACGCGCTCTTCGTGGCCTTCACGGGTACGCCGCTCATTGCCGGGGCGGACGAGAAGACCCGCGAGGTCTTTGGCGACTACGTCTCGATCTACGACTTCCAGCAGTCGGTCGAGGACGGCGCCACGGTCCCGCTTTTCTACGAGAACCGCACGCCCGAGCTGCACCTCAAGAACCCCAACCTCAACGACGAGCTGTACGAGGTCATCGACAGCGCCCAGCTCGACGACGAGACCGAGGCGCGCCTGCAGAAGCTCCTCGGCAAGCAGTACCACCTCATCACGCGCGACGACCGGCTCGACACCATCGCCGAGGACATCGTTCAGCACTTCCTCGGTCGAGGCTTCCAGGGCAAGGCGATGGTGGTGTCTATCGACAAGGCGACCGCTCTGCGCATGCACGACAAGGTGAAGTGCGCCTGGGCCGCCGAAGCCGCGCGGGTGAACGCCGAGCTGGGCGACTACTCCTTGTCCCCGGAGCGACGCGAGGAGCTGAACCAGCGGGCGAAGCGCCTGGCTGAAGTCGACATGGCGGTCATCGTGTCGCCCGGCCAGAACGAGATCGAGGACATGAAGAAGCTCGGCCTCGACATCGAGGTGCACCGGCGGCGCATGGTCGAGTCTCAGCCGCCGCTCGATGAGAAGTTCAAGGACCCCAAGGACAACCTCTCGCTCGCGTTCGTCTGCGCGATGTGGCTCACCGGCTTCGATGCGCCGTCCTGCTCGACGGTGTACCTCGACAAGCCGATGCGGAACCACACCCTCATGCAGACCATCGCCCGGGCGAACCGCGTGTTCCCGGGCAAGAAGGTCGGCGTCATCGTTGACTATGCCAACGTCTTTGCGTCGCTCGAGAAGGCTCTGGCCGTCTACGGCAAGGGCGGCGCCGGCGAGCGACCGGTGCGTCCCAAGGATGAGCTGGTGGAGGAGCTGGGCACCGCGCTCGCTGAGCTGGAGTCCTTCTGCAGTGGGGTCGGTGTGAAGCTAGGGGGCCTCGAGGCTGCCGGAACTGCCTTGGAGCGCCTCACCCTGGTCGGAGAAGCCGCCAATGCCCTCCTGGCAAGCGAGGAGGTGCGCAAGGCTTACCTGGCGCAAGCCAAGCTCGCTGACGCCCTCTATCGGGCAATCAAGCCCCACCGCGATGCCGTTCAGTTCATGGTCCGGATGGCCACGGTGGCAACGCTCGCCGAGAAGATCCGCGAGGCGACCGTGCCCGAGAAGGCAGACCTCGCCGCGGTACTCCAGCGCATTGGCGAGGTTCTCGATCGCTCCATCGAGGGAGGGGTCATCGCCAGAAGCGGACCTCCTGCCATCGACCTCTCCAAGATCGACTTCGAGGCCCTAGCGTCCAAGTTCAAGGCCTCGGCGACGAAGAACATAGATCTCGAGCGGCTCAAGGCTGCTATCCGCTCCCAACTTGACCGGCTGATCGCTGAGAACGAGACCCGGGTGGACCTTAAGCAGAAGTTCGAAGACCTCATCGCCGCGTACAACGCCGGCAGCGTTCAGATCGACCAGCTCTTCCGCGAGTTGGTGGAGCTGAGCAAGGGGCTCACCGAGGAAGAGGCGCGGCACGTCCGCGAGCAGCTCAGCGAGGAGGAACTTGTGGTCTTCGACCTGCTGACTCGACCTGGGCCGGACCTGTCCGCGGACGAGCGCGCAGAGGTGAAGAAGGTTGCCCGCGAGCTCCTCGCGAAGCTCAAGTCGCTACTCACCATCGACTGGCAGAAGACCGCCCAGGCGCGAGCCCGCGTTCAGGACGCTATCGAGCAGGCTCTAGACGACGGGTTGCCTCGCGCCTACACCCGGGACGTGTTCAAGGTGAAGTCTGCTGCTGTCTTTCAACATCTGTATCGGCGGTACAGTAGCGCAGCCTAGGCAACTGACATGGATCGATTGCAGGAAGACGTGTCAGCGGAAGTTCGCGCATAACAGGTGGCCTAAATTTTGATCTTTTT
Source organism: Deltaproteobacteria bacterium (assembly GCA_018266075.1). Lineage (GTDB taxonomy): Bacteria > Myxococcota > Myxococcia > Myxococcales > SZAS-1 > SZAS-1. The sequence continues at coordinate 10,649 of JAFEBB010000099.1, forward strand.
AGCGATGCGTTCGAACGCATCTGCGAGAGCGCCCGTAAATACATTGTTCTCAGCAAAAAATTGAAGGCTTTTGGTCGCTCGGGGGTCGATGTGAATACCTTTCTCGGTTATCCCTGAGATCTCGTGTAGCTCGAGAACGCCATGCATCAGCTCTTGCAGGATCGCGTCCTTGTGCCGGGACCCGCCGATCCCGCCATCTCGGAGCCTTGCTTCGGTAACTGACTTCAACCCTCGTCCGCCGCGACTCACAAACTTATCGACTACCGATGCCATGTCGGCCTTCAGGTCGTCGCGCGAATACGCCCGCTTTCCAGAACTGATTTGTTCGTTTCGAACTGAATCCGAAGACTCGCTATCCATCGAGCATGCCTGGAAATTACACATCCCAAATGCGGCACTTCTGATTGCCCGCACTCCATCGAACCTGCATTCTTTAAAGATAGTTGCGCCGTCAAACGTGCATGAAACGAATGTCACGCGGTCGAGCTTACACCTGTCGAACACAACTCCATTGAAATCGAACCGATTCAACGTCCCGAATATGGGAAGGCTTACGAAGGACTGGCTTCGAATTAGCTCGAGGAGGAGGCGCGTTCGACTTGCGGCCGTCTCGGTCTTTCCACGAAACCGATCTGTTGCAGCTAGTGCGATCGCCATTCCGAGTCGTCGGCCGTTGTGTCCTTCCCCTACGTCTGCACTGGCCTCGAGGATAGTGCTGACGATGCCCTTTACGTCTGTCAAGGCTCGCTCAGCATCCCGTCCGTCCGAAACTAGTTCTAGAAGTGCATCTGCAACCTGCTCACTGGAGGCGGGCTCCAGCCGCGTTCCGCGAACGAACTGCGTGAGCTCACCACGGCCATCACTTGAGAAGGCGAGTCGTTCCAAATAGCGGGCAAGCAACAAGTATCTCACCTGCTCCTGCCGGACCTCCCATTTCTCTCCCGACACGTCGATCAGCGGGTGGCTCCGAAGCTTCGATACGCAAGTTCGGCGCTCGTCGTCACGAAGGTCGGCGGCTGCTGAGAGCGCCATCTCGAGGTTTTCTTGTGACGCCGGCAGGCCCTTGGACTCCTCTGCGACAAACACTTGGAGCGCCTCAAGCTGCTGTGCGGACGTTATTGGCAATTGCTGACGAAGCCGTTCGCGTTCGCAAATTTGCTCAAGAAGCCACCACGCGACATTTGTGGCCAGGTCCGGAGTAACCGAACTACTGCCAGATCTGTCGATTAGGTCGGCGACTAGGTTTAGGACAAACCCGCGGCCTGCGAGATCGGAGTTCTTCTTAAGCAACAGACCATACAGATTAGATGCGGATTCGATGGCCTTCTTCTTCGTCTCGCCGAAACGTTTGGTGAAATATAGGCGCCCCTTCGATTGATCGAACGGAAGTATTTTGTAAGTCAGTACGCCCAGGCTTGAGTTGTCATCGTTGTCGGAGTTGGAGACGTCGGTAGCCCAGAACGCGGTGCGTGAGGTCATCAAAATTCGGGCTCCAGCCGACCGAGCCAGGTCCTTGAGTGCCGACAAGACTTCGACCGCTTGCACCTTGCCTTGGTTTCTCAGGACGTACTCATCGAAGCCGTCAAAAATGATGCAAAACAGTCCAGCCCGCAACGTGACGCGAAGGAACTCCTCTTCGCAGCCCTCAGCCCAACCGATTGGAGAGCCATAGAATCTAAAGGCATTCGTAATTGTTTTTTCTGGAGACCTCAAGTCGTCAACCGACATTGAGCTCCATTGAGCAGACCGAATATAGATCGGGATGATGCTAGAGTTTGCGAGATTGGCTGCAAGGTACTCCGTCATGAAGGTCTTGCCTTGACCGGCTTCCGCGAGCAACACACCAAGCACTCCGCTTTCTAGTTCGGTGCTGGTCAAGTCTCCCTTCAGCAATGAAACAAGTGGGTTTGGTATCTTCTTGTTGACTAGAGATGGTGTTTCAATGTTCGGCTCAATGTAGAATTCAGGCGTCGCGGCCAAGAGTTTTTGGCGATAGGTCTCGAGTTCGTCTTTCAGAAACGAGGCCAAATAGTCTCTAGGGGTTGCCGCATTGTCCCCGTACGGAGCCAGGATGTGTGATAACCCGCGAATTCGCTTCTCAAGGGAAGATGCATATACGACTTGGGTCGCCCCTGGCTTGATCTGGGCAAGTGCCCGCCCGAGACTCTCTTTTGTTGCTCGTGAGTTGATGTAGAGCACTTCGAAGGGAAAGGACCTCGAGTGGACCTTGTAGGACCCCTTGTAGAGCGACCAGGTGGCGTTGGTCCGGGTTGCGGCCGTGTCGAGGTTGTAGGTCCGACTCTTCGCCAGTAGCTGGGCAAGCTCTTCGAATTCGACGTCCACTTTGTCCTCCAATTCGTCCGAGTCGCCGTCGCGCGGCCCATGGTTCAGGCACTTGAGGTGACGGACGTTCCAAATGAAACACGAGTTTCGCGGATTGCGCTCGCCAAAAGACTTGCCTGGGGAATCGAGGGATGCCTCCGGTCGGGGTTGGGACGACAGATCGCCGGGCTGAAGGCTCAATAGGGTAGATTCGTTCTGCGTGGCCTCACCGTTCATCTCCGTCCCCGCGTCGTCCTGGCTCACCTCCAACGCACTCGCCTTCGCCATCCGCGATCGCTACCCGGTCTCGCCCGGCCACACGCTGATCATCCCCAAGCGGCCCATCGCCAGCTGGTGGGAGGCCACGCGCGAGGAGCAGCTCGCGCTCCTCGAGCTCCTCGACGTCTGCAAGCGCGAGCTCGACGCGGGCACGCCCAAGCCAGACGGCTACAACATCGGCATCAACGTCGGCGAGGCCGCAGGGCAGACGGTGATGCACCTGCACGTGCACCTCATCCCGCGCTACCGGGGCGACGTGCCGGACCCGCGTGGCGGCATTCGCCACGTCATCCCGGGCAAGGGCAACTACCTGGCCCTGCCCGAGCCTCAGGGTGCCGAGGTGTTTGCGCCGAAGCCGCGCCTGACCCTGGGCGAGCACGACCCACTGCTCCCCATCCTGGAGCGCGACCTGCGCACGGCCTCCTCGGCGGACATCGCGGTGGCCTTCGTGATGCGCAGCGGGGTGGAGCGGCTGGAGTCGGCGCTCTCGGACCTCTTGTCCCGCGGGGGGGCGGCTGCGGCTCCTCACCGGCGACTACCTGGACATCACCGACCCCGACGCGCTCCGCCGGCTCCTCGACCTGGCCACGCTCCACCCCCAGGCGCAGGTGGCGCTGCGGGTCTTCGTGAGCGCGGGGACCAGCTTCCACCCCAAGAGCTACCTCCTGCGCACGGCCACGGGCGACGGGGCGGCGTACGTGGGCTCCTCCAACCTCTCCAAGTCGGCGCTCGAGGACGGCGTGGAGTGGAACTACCGCATCATCCCCGCGGCGGACCGGCTGGGCTTTGGCGAGGTGAGCGAGGCCTTCGAGGCGCTCTTCCGCCACCCGAAGACGGTCGCCGTGGACGCCAACTGGATCGAGGCCTACCGCGCGCGGCGTCGCAACCTGGTGCGCGCGGCGGCCACGGTGGACGCCGAGGCCGAGACGCCCGAGCCGCCGCCCAAGCCCAACGAGCTCCAGAAGGAGGCGCTGGCCGCGCTCCAGGCCACGCGCGACGCGGGCAACGCGGCGGGTCTGGTGGTCCTGGCCACCGGCCTGGGCAAGACCTGGCTGAGCGCGTTCGACTCGGACCGTCCGGAGTTCAAGCGGGTGCTCTTCGTAGCCCACCGCGAGGAGATCCTGGCCCAGGCCCTGCGCACGTTCAGGCGGGTGCGTCCGAAGGACACCTTCGGGACCTACTCGGGCACGGAGAAGCGGCTCGACGCCGACGTGCTCTTCGCCTCCATCCAGACCCTGGGCCGCCAGGCGCACCTGGACCAGTTCGCGCGCGACGCCTTCGACTACGCGGTGGTCGACGAGTTCCACCACGCGTCGGCGACGACGTACCGCCGGCTCCTGCAGCACTTCACGCCGCGCTTTCTCCTCGGCCTCACCGCCACGCCCGAGCGCAGCGACGGCGGCGACCTCTTGCAGCTCTGCGGCGAGAACCTGGTCTACCGCCGCGACCTGGCCGACGGCATCTCGCAGGGGCTCTTGTGCCCCTTCCACTACTTCGGCGTCCCCGACGAGGTGGACTACCGCAACATCCCCTGGCGGAGCTCGCGCTTCGACGAGGCGGCGCTCACCCAGGCGGTGGCCACCCAGGCGCGCGCCCAGAACGCGCTGGAGCAGTGGCGGGCGAAGGCGGGGAAGGGCAGCCGCACCCTGGCCTTCTGCGTCTCGCAGGTGCATGCCGACTTCATGGCCGGCTTCTTCGTGGAGCACGGCGTGCGCGCGGTGGCGGTGCACAGCGGTGCGACGTCGGCGCCGCGCGCCTCCAGCTTGACGCAGCTCGAGGACGGCGAGCTCGACGTGGTCTTTGCCGTGGACATGTTCAACGAGGGCGTGGATGTCCCGGCCATCGACACGGTGATGATGCTGCGCCCCACCGAGTCGGCCATCCTCTGGCTGCAGCAGCTCGGCCGCGGCCTGCGCTTCCGAGCAGGCAAGACGCTCACCGTCATCGACTACATCGGCAACCACCGCACCTTCCTCCTTAAGATTCGGACGCTGCTCCAGGTGGGCTCCAAGAGCGACCGCGAGCTGGAGGCGGCGCTCACGCGTGCGCAGAACGGTGAGCATGGTCTGCCCCTCGGCTGCGAGGTGACCTACGACCTGCGCGCGGTGGAGCTCCTGCGCGGGCTCTTGCGGCTCCCCAAGGGCGAGGACGCCTTCCGGCTCTACTACGAGGAGTTCCGCGACCGGCGCGGGGTGCGGCCCACGGCGAGCGAGGCGTTCCACGACGGCTACCTGCCCAGCTCGGTGCGCGGGGCGCACGGCTCGTGGTTCGGCTTCGTGCGCGCCATGGGCGACCTGAGCCCGGCGCAGGAGGCGGCGTTCCAGGGGGCGCGGGCGTTCCTGGAGAGCGTCGAGACCACGCAGATGACCCGGAGCTTCAAGATGCTGGTGCTCCTGGCCATGCTCAACGCCGACCGCTTCCCCGGCGAGCTCTCGATCGACGACCTGGCGAAGGAGTTCCACGGCCTGGCCAGCCGCTCCGACGTCCTCCGCCGCGACGTGGGCCCGGCGCTCAATTTCGACGACAAGCTCCGTGAGCTGCTGGTGAGCAACCCCATCGAGGCCTGGACGGGCGGGAAGGGCACCGGCGGGACGTCGTACTTCGCCTTCGAGAAGGACGTGTTCCGCTCCACGCTCGCGGTGCCCGAGGCGTCGCGCGAGGCGCTCTGCGAGCTGGTGCGCGAGCTGGCCGAGTGGCGGCTGGCGGCGTACCTGGCCCGCGGCCACGAGGAGCTGACCAGGGGATTCCTGGCCAAGGTGAGCCACAACGCGGGCGGCCCGATCCTCTTCCTCGACCGCAAGAAGTCGACGGAGATCCCCGAGGGCGTGCAGCCCATCCTCATCGACGGAGAGAAGTACGAGGGCCACTTCGCCAAGGTGGCGCTGAACGTGATCAAGAGGCCCGGGAGCGAGGAGAACGCGCTGCCCAAGGTGCTGCGCGGCTGGTTCGGCCCCGACGCGGGCAAGAGCGGGACCAACTTCCTCGTGGCCTGCGAGCCCACCGAGGACGGCGTGCGGCTGACGCCGAAGACGCGCCCGGCGGAGACGAAGGGCCCCGAGCGCTGGAAGCGCTACTCGCGCGAGCAGATCCCGCCGCTCTTCGGGCTGGAGTTCTCGGAGGCCATCTGGAACGCGGGCTTCGTCTCGACGCCGAAGCACCTCTTCCTGCTGGTGACGCTGGAGAAGGCGCAGATGCTGGAGGGCCACAAGTACGCGGACCACTTCCTGTCGGCGGACGCGTTCGAGTGGCAGAGCCAGAACCGAACGACGCAGGCCAGCAAGCACGGCCAGCTCATTCGCGAGCACGTGGCGAAGGGCATCGAGGTGGAGCTCTTCGTGCGCGCGGAGAAGAAGATCCGCAGCGAGGCCGCGCCGTTCCTCTACTGCGGCCCGGTGACGTTCGAGAGCTGGAAGGGCGAGAAGCCGATCACTGTGCGGTGGAAGCTCGGTGAGCCGGTGCCGGAGGGGATGCGCGCGGAGTTGGGCGTGCAGCCGGCGCCCCCACGTGCGCGGTAGCGCCTCATGGGACGAGCGGCGGCGCACAAGCCTCAGACTCCAGAGCCTTCCGAGTGTCGAGGCGGCATGAAGGTTGTGTGCATGCCTTCATGTCGCTTGTCGTTAATACCGCCTGGCGTTATGCTTGTCTGGTGATACAGGCGTTCGGCGACAAGGCGACAGAAGACATCTTCAACGGAATCAACTCGCGCGAGGCGAGAAGGATCCCGCGGACTGTCTGGCCGGTGGTTCAACGCAAGCTCGATATGCTCAACGCGGCGACCGATCTGCGCGACCTGACGTCGCCGCCGGGAAACCGCCTGGAAGCTTTGCGAGGCAACCTGGCGGGCAAGCACTCGATCCGGGTCAACGACCAGTACCGGATCGTCTTCAGATGGATGAACGGCAATGCGTACGATGTCGTGGTGACCGATTACCACTGAGATTTCCGAAAGTAGATCGACCATGCTCCCGAAGAATCGACCCCCGACGCACCCGGGTGAGGTGTTGAACGAGGAGTTTCTGGCTCCGAAGAAGATGACCCAGGCGCAGCTCGCCAGCGCCCTGGGCGTATCGGTGCAGACCGTGAACCTCCTGGTGAATGGCAAGCGCTCGATCACCGCCGAGACCGCTCTGGGACTGGCGCGCGTCTTCAAGACCACGCCGCTGTTTTGGATGAACCTCCAGGCGCTCTTCGACCTGTGGCACGCTGCGCGCGCCATCAACGCGCACGCGTAGGGTCATTCATCCGCGACCACACGGCGAAGGGCATCGAGGTGGAGCTCTTCTGCGAGGCCGCGCCGTTCATCTCCTGCGGCCCCCGCTCTGCGAGAACGTGCTCTTCCCTGCGCCGTTGATGCCGGCGACGAGCACGAACCACGGGGGGCCACTCATCGCTTATGGAGTGACAGCTTGACCGCGTTCCGGAAGGCCGCCTCGAGCCTGCGGCCCAGTTTCGGGTCGTCGAGCCTGGTCTTCTTGGCAGGCACGCGACCGGGCAAGCGGCTGACGACCTTGCCCTCAGCGGGCCTCTCGAGCGGAACCTTGACGATCTCGGCGTGCTTCCCACGGACCCGAGCAATGAGCTCGAACCGACCCGTCTTCGTGGTGGCCTTCTTGGCGCGTGGCATGGTCAGACCTCAGTCGCATCAAGAGAGTAACCTGTCCTTCGAGCCCGGCCATCCACCCGGACTCACGGTGTCGCGCTTCGAGGGGCTGGTCCGCCGCGTCACCCCTCGGTTGAGGACATCTTCATCAATGCTCGAGCCGGCCATGTCGAGCTCTACTGCCGGGAGGGAGGCTTCATCGAGGGGCGCAGCTGGAGCGTCGCGGGTGAAGTACTCTCCTCCCGCATGAGCGACGAGACGCCGAGCGCGCGCCCCCATCCGCACTACGACCGCCTGATCGCCGCGGCCCGCCGGGAGCCGCCGCTGCGGGTGGCGGTGGTGCACCCGGCGAATGACGTCTCGGTGCAGGCCGCGATGGAGTCGGCCCGGCTGGGCCTCACCCGGCCGGTGCTGGTGGGGCCGCGGGCCAAGATCGAGGCCGCCTCCCAGGCGGCGGGGTTGGATCCCAGCGGGCTGCACATCGTGGATGCGCCGCACAGCCACGCGGCCGCAGAGCAAGCGACGGCGATGGCGCTGCGGGGCGAGGTCGACGCGCTGATGAAGGGCAGCCTGCACACCGACGAGCTGATGGGGGCGGTGGTGCGGCGCGAGGGCGGGCTGCGCACCTCGCGTCGAATCAGCCACTGCTTCGTCATGGACGTGCCCCACCACGCCGAGCCGCTGATCATCTCGGACGCGGCCATCAACATCGTGCCCACCCTGGAGGACAAGGTGGACATCGTGCAGAACGCGATCGATCTCGCGCGGGCGCTGCACCTCTCGCCGGTGCGGGTGGCGCTGCTCTCCTCGGTGGAGACGGTGAACCCCAAGGTCCCCTCGACGATCGACGCGGCGGCACTCTGCAAGATGGCCGATCGCGGCCAGATCACCGACGCCGTGCTGGACGGCCCGCTGGCCATGGACAACGCCATCGACCTCGAGGCGGCGCGCATCAAGGGGCTGACCTCGAGCGTGGCGGGGCGGGCCAACGTGCTCATCGTGCCGGACCTGGACGCGGGGAACATGCTGGCCAAGAGCCTCACCTTCCTGGGCGGGGCGTTGACGGCGGGCATCGTGCTGGGCACCAGGGTGCCCATCATCCTGACCAGCCGCGCGGACTCCCAAGAGGCGCGGCTCGCCTCCTGCGCGGTGGCGACGATGCTGGTCAAGGCGGGGCGAGAGGGCCTCATCAAGGCCGTGGGCTGACGCGCGCCCGCGCCGGCGGTTGACCCATACGACAGCGCCCTTTCCGCCGCGCGATCACCCCACGATCGCCGCACGGACGCCTTCTCCGCACTCGCCTTGACCTGTTGTGCCCAAATTGGTTGGTGCGCGAACTTAATTGTCGCAGTAATTTGCCAGCCCCGCTGACGGTCCAGCCATTGGAGCGTCGCTCGCGGCTCAGCTCCCAACCCAAGGAAAACACTTGAAGACCAGACTCTTGACCCTCGCCGCCACCGCGCTCTTCGCCGCGGGCTGCGGCTCGGGTGGCTCCGGTGGAACCACCACGACCACCACCACCACGACCGGCTCGACCACGAGCACGGCCAGCAGCACCTCGAACGGCACGGTCAGCGGAAGCGGGAGCAGCGGCTCCACCGCCACCTCCACCACCTCCGGCTCGAGCGCCACGACGGAAGGCTCGTCCTCGTCGTCTTCCTCGTCCTCCTCGTCGTCTTCGACCTCGTCCACGTCTTCGACGTCGTCCACGTCCTCCACCTCGAGCACGGGCTCCTCGAGCTCGAGCAGCACGGTGAGCAGCAGCGGTTCGGGCTCCGACTCCGGCTCCACCGGCTCGGGCTCCGACTCCGGCTCGGGCAGCACCGGCTCGGGCAGTGGGAGCGGCAGCGGCTCCACCACCAGCTCGAGCGGCAGCAGCAGCTCCACCACCACCGCGAGCAGCAGCAGCGGCTCCACGGGCTCCAGCGGGAGCACGGGCTCGGCGCCCGACTGCGCTGGCGTGGCGGGTGGCTCGGCCACGGTGGACGCCTGCGGCTTCTGCGCCGGCGGCACCACCAACCGCAACCCGTGCGGAGTGGCCACGCTGGGCGTGGTGGCCGACACCTGGGTCTCCCAGGCCAGCCCCGCCTCCAACTACGGCACCGACACCAGCATGCAGGTGGTGCCGCCCTGGAGCGGCGCGCCCGCGGGCAACGTGCTGGTCAAGTTCGACCTGTCCAGCCTGCCGGCCAACGCGGTGATCCGCAGCGTCACCCTCACCGCCACCGCCAGCACCGGCTTCGCCTACGGCGGCGACGGCAACGTGT
>JAFEBB010000100.1 GCA_018266075.1 Deltaproteobacteria bacterium
AACAAGAAGGGCGTGTCGCTGCTGTCGACGGCCAAGCGGGCCAAGGGGCGCTTGGGTCCTGACGAGAGATCCTCTCCCTTCCGGAGATTCGCAATGTCCAATCGGCTGTTCGCGCTGGCTGTGGCGCTGTTCATGGCAAGCTGTGGCTCGTCATCGAAAAGCAGCTCCTGTCCGGAGCTCGCGAACATCTCCGACGGCGGGCCCGGCGCGTGCCACTTCGCGGCTGCGCTCATCTCGTGCACCAGCGCGAACGGCTCGGGCTGCAGCTGCCTCGCGTCGGATCCGTCGAGCGGTTGCCCCGGCTGCGACGCGAGCACGGGCTTCACCTGCCACAGCCTTTGCGGAACGAATGAGTACGCAGCGGGCTGCGGCGGGCCGCCCAGCAACGTCACCTACGCCAGTCCGCCAGCCGCCTGCACGTCCGAGCTGCAAACGCCGGCCGGCACCGGCTCGTACTGTTGCCCCTGCTCCTGAGCCGCCCTCGCTGACAGAGGCGCTCGAGGCGCCCACTCGCGCATGCGAGCTCGCCAGGCGGAGGTGCGTCATGCCGGCCGCTTGGAGCGCATGCCCGTCAAGCCGTGACGTGCGCACGGTGCTCAAGGAATCCCATCGCGCGGATGCCACACGCCTTGGCTGGTCGCTATGTCGCGAGCACAGGGCGCCGCGCCGCATGCCACATCAGCCCGAGCTCCAGCAGCGCGAGGCCCGCGCCGCCGGCCGCCATGAGCCGGGCATCCCAAACCATCCACCCCGGCAGAGTGCCAGCCCACGGCTCCAGGGCCGTGGGCGCATTCCGCGTTGCCCAACCCGCGGTGAGGAAGCTGACCCAGATCGCGCCGGTCACGGCCATGACGACCATGTGAATGAGGTACTCGGCTGGAGGAAGCCCGCCCAGCGGCCGGCGACTGCCCGGCTCGATGAGCACATCGACCACGTCGTCCACGAAGTCCACCCCGAACACCGCGGCGACGGCCCAATACCAGGCCCCCCGAGGAACGCCGGCGAGGAGAATGGACAGCGTGGCGCAGAACGTCAGCCCACGCACCACGTGCGTCAGCGTCTCGATTCTCGATGAGGGCTGCGCGTACAGCCGGAAGCGATAGAGGTGGAAGTAGAGACTGTCGATCGACCCAATCGACCCCATCAGGATGAGAAGCGTGAGCGGCAAGATCATGGAAATGACCTCGACAAGGGTCGACGGATTCCTGGCGGCAAACGGTTTGCGTTCAAACGAATATTGCACGAAAGGCGCTTCGAGCGGTGCCACCGGCACCAGCTCCTCGACCGGCTCGAGCGGCGCCGGAACCGGCGGCTCCACCGGCTCGGCCTGCCTGGGCGATGACGCGCAGTGCGCCGACGGCTCGTGTTGCCCCGGCGAGATCTGCGGAGCGTACGAGTTCGCCAACGCCCCCAACTGCTGCGTCGACTTCGGCGGGCACTGCGGCCCCAATGCAACGTGCTGTGCCCCCGGCGAATGCGTGAACGGAAGCTGCGTCACCCCGACCTGGCCCGACGGCGGCGACCTCGACCTCGGCTGCGCGCCGCCGGTCGGGTGCATGGCGCCCTCGGAGTGCGTGACTTTCGGCGGAGGAGACTCGGTCCGGAGCAGGTGCCGGGTGCCGGACGGCGAAGCCTGCGCATCGACCAACGACGACTGCACCAACGCGTACAACGGCAATCCCGCCACCTGCTGCGCGAGCGGTGCGTGCGACGCGGGTGTCTGCGTGTGCCTCCCCGACGCGAGCCCGTGTGCAAACTCCGCGGAAGCGTGCTGCAACGGCGGCGTCTGCGACATCTTCGCGGGCACCGCGGTGTGCTGTCAGCCCGAGGGAAAGTCGTGCGGCGCCGGAGCCAGGTGCTGCGAGCCGATGTCGTGCGAAAACGGCGTCTGCACCGCGCCGCACTGGAGCGACGGCGGCCGCCTCGACGAGCCGTGCACTGCGTTCTCCGGCTGCGCATCGGACGCGTTCTGCACCACGCTGGATCCCGCCGCGAACGATGGGCGCTACTTCTGCCTCGAGCAGAGCGGACAGCCGTGCGGGAGCGGCTGCGCCAACGCGTCGGCCTCCGCGGATCCGTCCGGCGTCTGCTGCGCGAGCGGCACCTGCAACGACGCCGGCAGGTGCACGTGATGGCGGGTGGTGTGACCGCTGCGCGAGCTCAGCCGAGCTCTGCGTCGAGCCAGGCGAGAGCTACCAGGGCAACTTTCCCATCTTCGCGTGGGTGAAGAGGCCCGTCGGCCCATCGGGCCCGAGCAGGGCCACCCGCACCGCCTCGGCCGCTCCCTCCTCGACGCTGTCCGTACCGGTGAAGTCGTTGAGAGAGGTCTTGGTGTAGCCCGGCGACACCGCGTTGACCTTGATGGGCGTGGCCTCGAGCTCGATGGCCATGGCCAGCGTGAGCGCGTTGAGCGCGGTCTTGGAGGCCGAGTACGTGGGGCCGAACATCGGCCGCCAGAACGTCTTGGGATCCTGGCTCAGCGTGAGCGAGCCCATGCCGCTCGAGACGTTCACGATGCTCGCGAAGGGCGCCTCGCGCAGGAGCGGGAGCATGGCCTGGTACACCGCCAGCGCCCCGAAGACGTTCGTCTCCCAGACGGCGCGCATCTCGGCCAGCGACACGTTGCTCGGACGGGTGTGCGCCGCGTGCTCGGCCAGGGACTGGCCGTGGCGCTTCCCGGCATGCGAGATCGCCGCGTTGTTCACGAGGATGTCCAGGCGTCCGAGCTCGCTGCGAATGCGCGTGGCCGCGGCGGCCACCGAGGCGGGGTCGGTCACGTCGAGCTGGATCACCCGCACGTCGCCCTCGAGGGACTTTGCCGCCTCGAGCCCGCGCTCCACTTGGCGCGACCCGAGGAGAACGGTTAGTCCTTCGGCGGCGAGCTCCTTCACGATCTGGAGTCCGATGCCCTGGTTGGCACCGGTGACGAGGGCGACGCGATTCTTGTGCATGGTCGATTCCTTCGGGGGTTGTGGTTCGGCCCCCACCATGCGAGCGACGCTCGGGCTTAGCCAGACGCCACGAGTACCTGGCTCCAGCGCCGTGCATCGAGGAGGCTGGGGAGCATGAACCTTCGCGCCATCGCGACCTTTCTCCGGGCTCGCCGAGAGCGGATGCGGCCCGCCCACGCCGGCTTCGCGTCGCGCGCGCGCCGGAGGACCCCGGGGCTTCGCCGCGAGGAGGTGGCGTACCTCGCAGGGATCTCGCCCGAGTACTACACCCAGCTCGAGCAAGCCCGCGGCCGCCACCCGTCGCGCACGGTGCTCGAGCGGCTGGCTCGCGCCCTGGGGCTCTCGGGCCAGGAGCGGGCGCTGCTCTTCGAGCACGCGGGGATCGCCGCCGGCTATCCCCAGCGGCCCATCGCCACGCCCGGCCCGACCGTGCTCCACCTCGTCTCCCGCCTCACGGACACCTCGGTGACGGTTCACGACGCCCAGCTCGACGTCATCGCCTGGAATCCCCTGGCCGCGGCGTTGCTCGGCGACTTCGCGACGCTCGCGCCCGAGCGCCGCAACCTCGCCCGCCGGTTCTTCTTCCCGCGACCGAGTGAGCCGCCGCACTTCCTGCTGACCGGCGGAGAACAGTACGGCGCGTACCTGGTCTCGAAGCTCCGGCTCGCTGCGGTCCGGTACCCCGAGGCTCCAGCCGTCCGCGAGCTCGTGAACGAGCTGCAGGCCAGCCGCGACTTCCGGGAGCTGTGGGCTTCGGATGCGGCGTTCGTGCCCCCGCGCCACCTGGTGAAGACCACCAATCACCCGCGGGTGGGGTACCTCGAGCTCGACTGCATGGTGCTCCGGGTGCCTGAGGACGACCAGGAGATCGTGCTGTTCTCGGCCAAGCCCGGGTCGGTCTCGGCCCAGCGGCTGCGTGCGCTCGCGTCATCCGTGCCTGGAGGATAGGCAGCTGGGGCCGCAGCTCCGGACCCGATGGCTGGGGTGACCGTTCTCGCGGGCTCAGGGGGCGGATGCTGCTCGAGGGAGCGACTGCCGGCGTGGATGACGTGGGGCTGGCCGGGTGGCCCGGCGCCGCCGCATGAGGACGTCGACCCGCCGAGCCCGGAGGCATACGGCGATCCGCAATATGAAGACGAGGCATATTTAAATTGGCGAATTGCACCCGGATCGACGGGAGGGACGCGTGCCGCTTTCGGCCCAGTTTCAGCTCGCGCGATGTCTAGCGATGAGCCACCGAGTTATCGTGGTCAAGGAAGGGCAGGCCACGGACGCCCGGATTTGCCATGACGCCGAATACCCGACGTCGAAGGCCGGGTTGAACGTCTTAACTTTGGAACGGCATTGGAACAGGGCATTCACAAGGAGTGGTGAAGCCTCTCTCGCGCCGTCGGCGGAGGCACCCGGCCGCAGCAGGTCAGCGGTCGCGCGGTGGTAGGGATCGCGCCGAGCTTGCTGTTTCGCTGGCGCCGACTCGAAGACGTCAGCGACGAGCGCGACGCAGTGCGAGCAGGGCGAGGAGGAGCGCACCCAGGCCCGCGGGGTCCCCGGTGACGTCGGCGCCGCAACCCTTCTTGGTGCTGCTCGTGCCCGAGCTGCCGCCCGAGCCGCTGGTCCCACTGCTTGCGCCCGTTGAGCTCGCGCCGCTTGTTCCACCGCTCGTGCCCGCCGCGACGACCTCGTACGTGAGGATGGGCGCAGACAGGCCGTAGGGCATGAACGTCGCCTCGATCGTGATCTGTCCAGGGGCGTTGGCGGTCACCATCGCGTCCGGATCCGCGCGGAAGTCGGTCCAGTCGGCGTAGGCCTTTGTGAAGGAGATGCCTGGGCCCGAGATGGAGAAGGTGATTGTCTCGCTGGGCGCGAGGTTGCAACCTACGACGGGGTTGAAGCGCACGGCCTGGCCGACGGAGATGGTGCCGTCGTCGTTGGACCCCACCACAGAGCTCATGGTCATGGTCGGCGGAATGATGATCTCATTGCTCGACACGGTCTGCGCAGGCGCCGACTCCGTCCCTTTGGAGCACGAGACGTCCTCGAAGCGCGCCACCACCTTGACGCCCGCGAGCGGGCCGGCCAGCGCCGTGCCGTTCGGCGGCCCCGAACCGTCGCCGTAGCCCAGGCCACCCTCTCCGCCGATTTGGGTGCCATCGCTGGCGCGGAAGAGATCGATGCCCTGCCACACGTAGGTCACGCCCGTCCCGTTCTCGCTGCAGCCCACGTCGTAGAGCTCGACGAGCTGCGGCAGGTTGGTGAACGAATCGATTGGGCCGTCGTTCGAGATTTGCACCGTGGGGTTGGCGGTGATTGCGTGCGCCGTGCTTGAAGCCAGCACGAACGTGAACGAAGACAACGCGATCCACCGGCGCATGATTCCCCCTCGTAGCAGCCTGCGCTGCCAGCGATCCTACCACTCACGCTGGGTGCCTGGTCTTGCTCGCCTCGCGCGATTGACATCGATGGTGACACCGAGCCGTGGGCGTTTTCGCCCCAGGATGCGGATCGACGCTCGAGCCTTGTGAGGCAACTTGCTCGTTGAAGCGCAGGCCACCATGGAGCAAGGGCTGCGATCTGGACGGCCATCACCGATATTCAGAACGCCGCGACCATCATCAGCGGCAGGCTTTCTCTTCGCGGCATTCTCATCAACTGCGACCGAACTCTCTCACCAACAAAAATCGTTTGAGCTCAAAGCATCTCAGCTATGCTTTGGCCAGGAGTCGGCGAGAACCCCCCACTCTCCGACTCCTGGGTCCCCGCCCGTTCGGCGGGGGCTCTCTATTTGGGCGTGAGCCGCTCTCCGTGAACCTCGCGAAGGTGGCGCGCGACGACCGCGACGAACCACCGCCGCCCCGTGAGCTCGTCGGTCGATTGTCGGGCCACGCTCCAAGCGCAGAGTGGGCACTTCGCGGTCGAGACTGAACTTCGATTCGGCACGATGACCCCCCGGTCATTCCGCCCATTCTCGCCGACTGGCACGCGCCTCGTGGCCTGGCGCCCCGCCAAGGGCAGCGCCAGGCGCACCCCTTCTACGGCTGCTCTTCAGGGCTTCGCGCCGGCCAATTCGACGCGTTGACGCTCGGCCGGTGCGCGCGGCCGTCGCTCGGACCGACTTGGGGCGGATGCATACGATCCCGCCGGAAGCCATCCACACGCAGTCGCCGGACGGCATCTCTCGAGGGCGCCATGCACGCAGGCCACGGGAGGAAGGGGGCCATCTTCACCAAGCCAGTCGAGGGGCCTCTCCTCGCTTCGCTCGTCCTGGCCGCCGTCGTCGGGGCGCTCCGGTTCTTCGTTCCCGCCGACATCGCGATCTCCATCTTGTACGCCGTTCCCCTCGCCGTGGCGGCGTGGAGCCGCAGCCCTCTCTACGTCTGGTTGCTGGGGGGTGGGCTGACGATGGTGAACTTCGCCAGCTACCGGTTCGGGCGAGGCCCGCTCGCCAGCTCAGTCGAGGTCACGCTCGTCAACCGGGTGGGCACCGGCGCGATCATCCTCGTGCTCACCTTCATGGCCAGCTCGCTCTGCACCTACGCCGCCCGCAATGAAGCCCTCCGCAGGCTCGCCGAGGAGAAGGAGCGGGAGGCCACGCGGGCGAACCAGCTCAAGGACGAAATCCTGACGCGCGTGTCCCACGACCTGCGCACCCCGCTCACGGCGCTGCTCGCATGGGTGCACGTCATGCGGCGCAAGGCCCACGCCGACGTCGCCCTGAGCCGGGGTTTCGAGGTCATCGAGCGCAGCGCCCGAGCGGAGGCGAACCTGGTGGACGACCTGGTGGACGTGGCGCGCATCGCCCGCGGCAGGCTCCACGTGAAGAGCGAGCCCCTCGATCTGTCAGGGCTGGTCGCCGATGTGGTCGAGGCCCTGGGACCCGCAGCGTCCAAGCGCGGCATCACCCTGAGCTCACGCGCGGAGAGCGTCGAGGTCCCCATCCTGGGTGACCATGACCGGCTCGAACAGGTGCTGTGGAACCTCCTCATGAACGCCTTCCGTCACACCGAGGAGGGCGGCCGCGTCGACGTGGTGAGCCGGCACATCGGGGAGAGCGCAGAGCTCGAGGTCTGCGACACCGGCGAGGGGATCGAGCCGGAGCTCCTGCCGCACATCCTCGACCCTTTTCAGAGAGACGCTCGGATGGGCGCCGTCGACCACGGCGGCCTGGGGCTCGGACTCACCATCGCCCGGGAGATCGTCCAGCTCCACAACGGCCGCATCCTCGTCTCGAGCGCCGGGAAGGGAATGGGCTCGCAGTTCAAAGTGATCCTCCCGGCGCTCGCTGCGTGAGCCTGCTCTGGAGTGCCGCGGCTCCGCGAGCGCCACATCGACGGTCCCACACTCGCCGTGGCGGCCATGTGGGCCGGTCGGATCGACGAGGACGCGATCGTCACCCATCCGGTGCTGGTGGGAGGCGGCACGCCGTTCTTCACAGCCCTGGCCGCTTGTTCGTCTTGCCCTCATGGCGAACGCCTGTCGCCACCCTAAGGGGACGGCCACGCGTGCACGGCGGCCATGCCGCATCCACGATAGGGGCAGCCCCGAGTTGGATTGCGTGGCGCGGTGAGCGCATGAAGAAGACGCGTACCACCACGGTTCGATTCGAGACGCGCACCACGATAGACCGACCCATCGGCGACGTGTTCGCGCGATTGGCGGAATTGGACGGTTACGGAACGTGGATGCACCGAACGGGCTTGTTCCGCCGGACCGGCAAGACCTCTGACGGTCCTCCAGGTCCGGGAACGCGGTACTTCGACGCCACGAGGATGGGTACTTTTCAGGGTGAGATTATCGAGTACCAGCCGTCGTCGCGGATCGGGTTCCGCGAGACGCTGCGGTGGTTCGGCACGGATGTGATGGAGGCCAGACCCGCGTACCGCCTCGAAGCGGACGGGGACAGGACCATCGTTCATCACGTCGCGGAGGGTAAGCTTTTCGGCGTGATGCGACTGATGAAGCCGTTTGCGGCGCTGTTGGCGAGAAGCGAGCGGTCGCGAACCGTCGAGTCGTTGAGGCGTTCGCTCGAGTCGGGATAGACCTCCATCGCGCGCGGCGATGCGGAGACGTCGCACCTGACGGAATTCACCCTATCGAGCGCAGCCGGAAATCTCGGCGTCGGCGCGAACCGCGCTATCGGGTCGTGAGCGGACGAATCCCGGTCAGTGCGTCTGCGGCCTCGATGGATCCCACCGGCATGGCGTTGAGCACTCCGCGATCGATCACGTGGAGCCACCCTCGACGAAGCAGTAGACGCAGACCTGCGTGGAGCGGTGTC
This sequence comes from Deltaproteobacteria bacterium, assembly GCA_018266075.1. GTDB lineage: Bacteria > Myxococcota > Myxococcia > Myxococcales > SZAS-1 > SZAS-1. Next base: position 8,227 of record JAFEBB010000100.1, read on the forward strand.
TTCGACGCCCTCCGCGGTCCGCAACCTCCGGAAAACGCGGCCCTGGCGCGCGGGTGCGAGCAGGTCGTACCCAGCTCGGACGACTTGTCACGCAACCGTCCACGGCTTGCCGAGACAATGAAGCTGCTTGACGCAGTCTCTCTCGGGAGTCGGCCATGTCCACCAAGGTCTCCGGTTCGTCGAACGTGCAGCAGCAGATCGCGCAGCTCCAGGCGCAGGAGAAGGAGGCCCTGCAGCAGCTCGACGCCGTGCAGGCCCAGACGGATAAGGTCCTCACCGACGTGGAGAACGCGATCCCCGCGGCCAAGACCCTGGTCGACGGCTTCAAGAAGGTGGTCGACGGCGGCTTCTCGGTGGAGCGCTCGGCCATCGAGGCCAAGCTCGCCGAGCAGCTCAAGGCGCTCAACGGTGACCCGGCCACGACGAGCACGAGCACCACCCCCTCGACGCCGAGCACCACGCCCTCCACGACGCCGGCGCCCTCGACGCCGAGCACCACGCCCTCCACGACGCCTGCGCCCTCGAACAGCACCACCGCCACCGCGCCCCGCACCTATGTGGTCAAGTCGGGCGACACGCTCTCGGGCATCGCTTCCCGGAACGGCGTCACGCTCTCGGCGCTGGAGGCCGCCAACCCGCAGATCAAGAACTTCAACCTCATCTACCCGGGCCAGACCCTCAACCTCCCGGGCGGCTCCAGCTCCACCGGGACCCCGGCCCCTGCCCCCAGCGGCGGGACGACGTCGACCGGCTCGGGGAGCGCGCCCGCCAGCGGCAAGGACGCCTCGGCGGTGGCCCGCCAGTACCTGGGCTGGACCGAGTACAAGCTGGAGCCCAGCGGCCAGCTCGACATGGACACCTGGGTGGCCAAGAACGTCGACTGCGCCAACTTCGTCTCGGGCTGCCTGGAGAAGGCGGGGCTCATCAGCCATGCCCAGCGCAGCGACAACGTGAGCGGCCTGGCCAGCCACCTGCGCGGCGCCGGCTGGCAGGACGTGCCGCTGGCCAACGCCAAGCCCGGCGACGTGGTCTGCTTCGACGGGCCCGAGGGCAACTACCAGCACGTGGAGATCTTCGACCACTGGCAGGGCAGCACGCCGGTGTTCATCGGCTCCAACAACGTGCTCTCCGACGGCACCCAGGAGATCACCTACGACGTGGGCGGCAGGTGGGCCCACGGCTTCCACGTGCTGGCCCCGCCGGCGTAGGGCTCGCCTCCGATCCGGATCAGAGTCCCGCGGATGGGCCGGCGATGGTCGCTGTTCGCCACCACGTGGAAGGGCGCCTATCTGCCTTCGGCGTGATCGGTCGGACAACCCTCGCTGCCCACTGCGTAGTAGTCGGCGCCCTTCATCCGTTCCTCGCGACGCTCCACGGAGATGATGACCCGCATGATCGAGCCGCGAGCGCGCGCGACCACCTCGAGCCGCAGAAGCAGATCCCCATGACGCCGAATACCCGACGTCGAAGGGCCGGGTGAACGGCTTATCCGTTACATCATTGGGAACCACACGCTCACGCCCATGCTGGTTTGCAAATTGAGGGTGAACCTTCGCGAGGTCTCGGGAGACTCGAGCGGACCGGCCATGACGCTCTCGGTGGGCTCCTCGTAGATCGCGCCCCGCAGCTCCAGGGAGAGCGCGAGGAACGGAGTCAAGAAGAGCCGCGTCCCCGCCCCGTACGCAAGATCCACACTGACCGAGTAGTCATAAGTCTGCGTGGGAAAGATCATGGGTACGGGCCGAAGGGAAATCGCGCCGACACCCGCGGAGAGGTAGACGTCCACGGGGGAGCAGCAATGGCCAGCGGCGTCGACCGCGAGCTGATCCGGCCCGCAGGCCGCGGGCGCAGGGATTCCCACACAGGTTCGCGCGTCAGGATCCCAGGATTGCCCGGGCGAGCAACAGTGTCCGACGGCGTCGACGACGACCTGATCGGGCCCGCTGGTCGATTGAGCGTCGGCACGCGAAGTCACCGTGAGCCCGAGCATCACCAGGGCCAGGGAGAGGGGGCTTGCCGCGCGCATCCGGTTGCCTCGAACGTTGAGATCAGCCTGAAACCCATATGTAAACCACTGTCCCTCCATCTCGAGCGGACAGGTATTCATGAGCCACGAGTATTCAATTCGAGAGTATCGGGATCTCGGTTGCCCGGACGTCGCGCTGAGGGAGGCAGCCACGGCCACGGTGTGGGGCGGCCCGACGCCTGTCGAGTGGCAGAACGGAGCAAGGGGTGGCAGCTGGTTCGCCGATGCATGGTCGCTGTCCCATCGCAATGTTCAGGCCAGCTCGGAGGCTTGCGAGGATGCAGACTTGGAGGTGCCCCTCGCAGGTGGTGTGAAATGAACCACCTCGCGAGCGACGACGGCTCGCCTGATTGGCACTTGGGCAAGTTCGGCCCGTCCAGGCTGCGGTGGGCCGCAGGAGCTTTCGCGGGAACCTCAGAGGTGGGTTGCAGTCGGCCGGGGGGCGCGCCCTCGCGGCGCCACCGCGGCTGCAGCTGAAAGGGGTTCGGCGGCCTGTGACGAGGCCTGGCTCACATGCGCAGCTTCGCCAGGTACAGCGCGATGCCCACACCGACCGCAGCCATGACCAGCGCCACGTAGAAGGCCAGGCGCGGCTCGGGGGCCTGGCTCGCCTCGCCGGTGCGCAGGGTGATGAGCAGCCGGCGGTAGCGCAGAGCGGACAGGACGTTCACCGCCACGCCCACCAGGACCAGGCTCAAGCCAATCCATACTGAGTAGGCCGTCCCGCGCTCGGGCAGCTGCACCTGCGGGAGCTGAAGCTGCTCCAACCGGCGCAGGAATAGCCCGAACTTGGCGACCACGAACCCGAAGCCCATGAGCGCGAGCCCGGTTCGGATCCAGGCGAGCATGGTGCGCTCCGCAGCCATCTCGGTGTTGAGGTCGCGAGGCTTGGTGATTGGTTCGGACATCCGTGCTCCCCGGTGCCACCCCAGCACTCTTCACAGATAGCAGATAGAAACGAAATCGAAGACTCATATCTAGGAGTCGTGGCAGACCCAGACGCAAGTCGGCGGCGACCGCACTCTGGGCACATCCTGGCGGACCCGGGTTGCGCAAATGCCCGTTTTCCGAGGCAGCCTACTGTGTACTGACGCTGCAATCCTCGGAGGACGCCCTCCCGCGCACGTGTCCGCTCGAGGTCGGATGACAGTCCAGATCGATGAGCGCGTGGACTTTCCGCTGAGCGTCGATGGAGCCTCGAACATCGAAGCGGGTGCACTCGGTGGCGGAAATGCGGGTGGTGGGCGCGTCATCCTCTGGGGCAAGCGTCACCACTGGCCCGCTGTCGAGGGTGAGGTCCGCCGCGACCATCTGGTTGTCGTCGTCATTGAGGCTGTTGAAATAGAACCTGCTCAGGGTCCAGTTCCCCGACGCATCGCGCTGGACCGTGGCGGTGCACACCTGCGAGGCCGCGTAGCCGTTCACGGGGCCGTGGAAGCCATCGAAGCGGTAGGCGAAGCCGCCGGTCGCGTTGCACGCGGCGAGCGACACGGCGAGGGAAAAGACCGCAAGCCGGGTACCGGGACCTGGGGCTCGCATCATTGCAAAGTGACGCATGCTGGCCTCGAGCTCTTCAATCACCTGAATCGAGGACACAAGCTTCAATTTTCAGTCCGAGCTCGAGCTGGCCAGAAACGCACCGCTCCGGAGCAAATTGATCCAACGCGCCGGTCAGGCTTTCGCTCGAATGAACGATTCGACGCTCGAGCTCCTTGGCATCTCGATTGCTCAATTCTCGCCCGGACCCTGAATCGAATCGAGGCGCCATGCCCTCAGCGAACTTGCGCTCGTGGCTTGTTGGGATGCTCTTCCTGGGGAGCGTCGCCGTTTCCCGGTCTGCGCCGGCCGAGGCAACGCGCTCCATCGAGCTGCCCTCGGTGAGCGAAGCTTCCCTGGACCCGAGTGACGCGAGCCTGGGCGCGAGCGGTTCCGGGTTCGGAGATCGCCGCGACAGCCGGGGCATCGTGGTCTTCAAGAATGGCGCGGTGTTCCTCGGGCAGGTCGTGGAGCTCGTCGAGGACGACCACGTCACGGTGCGCCTGCCGGACGGCCAGGTGGTGAGCTTTCCGTGGGACCTCATCAAGTCGGTGAACGTGCCGCACGAGAGCTCCGAGGCCACCCCGCCCGCTGCCGGGGGCCGGTTGCCCGAGAAGCAGGCGGGCGCGCGCGATGGAGGCTCGCCGCGCGCCCAGAACCAGCCGCCGGGCACAGCCGACGACGACCTCACGGAACCACCCTCGCTGGCGCCACGCCTCGCGAGTGGATTGCAGGCGGGCTATGGCACCCCGCTTGGGCCCGTCGGGCTCGACGTCGACTTCTACCCGTGGAGCTGGCTCGGCCTGGAAGTGGCCGCGGGGCTGCCCGTCCTCGGGGCGCCGCCGTCGTTCTCGGAGGGGCTGATCTTCAATTGGCCGGTGTTCTCCATGAACTTCGAGATGGGGCTTGGGGTCGCCGTTGCCCAGCGCCTCGTTCCCCCCGCGAACGGGAGCGGCGGGCTCCAGGTTATCAACTTCGTCGAGGGGGACTGTTCACACTTTACATATTATGCCACGCGTTCACTGGCGTTCCGCGTGAGCCTGGGGATCACGTTGCCGCTTGGCGACTTCGACATCTGCGACCAGAACCCCAACGCTTGTCCGCATGTCACACCCGTCAGCGGCACGGGAACCATCTTGTGGAACTTCGATCTCGGATCGAATCCGGGTTGAACGATTCAAACGGGTCGGTCCAATCCGGCTTCGAGGATGCCATGACTGCGAAACAATTCGTGACGGAGCGCGGGAATCAGCAAACTCGGATTGCGCAGAGGATCCACGCGAGCAAGGGGCGACAGGGCGCTCCAACCGCCATGAGGCTCCTGCCTCTCACGGTCTTTTCCCTCGGGCTGGCGTGCAGCGGTTGCAGCTGGAGCTCGGTGATTCGGAGCGAGTTCGCGCAGGACCACAGCTGTCCGACGGACCGAGTGGCAGTGACCCTGATCGGCCACCGCCGGATACCGCCGCCACCTGCCGACATCGCCTCGGACCCCGCCCGCGCTGACATGTATTACAAGAAGGAACGGATGAACGGAGACCGTATCCTCGCTGTCGAGGGATGTGGATACCGCGACTTGTACACCTGCGACGTGGACAGCGGCGACACCGATGGCGCCATCTGCGAGAAGGGGACGTGGTGACGGATCGCCAGCCGCATGCAGGGCAGTACCGTCGGGGTTCGGCAGACTGGACTGCCAGGACTTCACCGCGCGCCGTGTGAGCGCGAGGCAGCGGTTCGCTCCGCGCCCCAGTCGACATCCAGCTCGAAGACATCGTCGACGAATGGGCTCAGGGCCGGCCGCGCAGCGGCGTGCCGTAGGGGTCCACGGGGATGCTCGTGCACCGCCCGTGGCCGTCGCCGCCGATCGTGCAGCTGCCATCGGGCGTGTTGGCGCACACCGTTTGGCCGTAACCGTCGACGACGCAGTGGTAGCCGCACGCCGCGCGGCCGTTTCCCCCGACCTTGCACTGGGCCCCTGCCTCCCGAGCGCAGACGCCGTCGCCATAGCCGTCGACCACGCAGCCGAAGCCGCAGACTGCCTTGCCGTGGCCGTCGTTGATGCACTCCGAGGCTGTGGCGGCACTCGAGAGGAGCGCCAGCGAGGTCAGGGTTGTCACCAAGAGGTGTGAAATTCGCATTGCGTGCTCCTCGGTTGGTGAAGGCCTCAGCTCGTCCCCGACGACCCGCCGCCCGAGGTCTCGCCGCTCGAGTCACCTCCGGTGGTGTCGTCGCTGCCGTTCGAGTCGCCGGTGCTCCCCGCATCGGTGCCGAAGCCGTCGCCGCCACCGGAGTCCGTGGCGTCGCTCCCGGTGGTCGGCGAGCAGTCGAAGCCGCAGTCGGGCTCGCCGTCGCCGGTGCCAGAGCCATCACCGGAGGGCGAGGGCGGTGGAGCGACGGCGGAGACGCAGGTGTCGCCTTCGCAGGTCTCGTCGGCCGCGCAGCAGGTGCCCCCGCAGGCCTCCGCCGCGATGCAGCACGTGCGAACGTCGAGATCGGCAGATGTCGAGAGGCAATCCTGGCCGGAGGGACAGTCGCGGCGGGAGCGACACTCGCTGCCGCAGGCACTGAGCTGCGCGGAGGCCAGCACCAGGGCCGCGGCGAAGAAGGTCAGGCCCGGCGCCGAAGCGGCGCCTCGGCGGCTGGCCACCACTGCTCCGGAGAAGGAGCCCATGGACCCTCACGTCGCATGAAGCGGGCCAGCGGGGAACGTGCGGGAAGACCAGCGGTTGCGCGCTCGCCATGCCCCGCCGTGGCCCAATCCGATCCGCTCCGGCTCAGATTGGGCCACGCGGAAATTCGGAACGCCCACATGCAGCCCATGATTCAACTTCCGTTCGAAAGATGGGCTGTGTGCTTCCTGCGCGAGCTCCGAGACGATTCGTACCCGTATCTCCAAACCAGCTGAACGCTGGGCTCGAGTTCGCCGTTCGAGCTTCTGGCGAATCGTTTAAAGAGAAGCCACGGGGCCTTCCGCGTTGTGTGCAGCAGCACGCGTCGCTGCATTCCCGCATGACCCGCAGGTTCAGGCGCGAGTCCCTGTCGTGGGCCGCGCGCGCGACTGTGCGTATCGTCACGCTGCGTGCCCAGCATGGTTCTCGCTTCTGTCGTGCTCGCTGGCTGTAGCGGCGGTCGTGGAACGTCGTCGAGCTCGGGTGCGACCAGCACCGGAACGGGTACGACGGGCGGAACCGGCGGCGCCGGCACGACCGGAACGGGTGGCACGACGAGCGGCGCGAACACCTCCACGGGCGATGGTCCGATGCCATTCACCGATCGAATCCTGTCGCCGTCGGCCAGGCGGGCACGCAGGACAACGACTACGACGACAGCAGCATCTCCACCGGCCTCTCCAGCGGCGTGGGCGCGGTGAACCTCATGGCAAAGGTCGACAAGTGCCTCCGCATCGGAGCCGGCAGTTCCGACGATGGATCGCTGTGCGACGACGACTGGGGGATCATCGGCGCCCACTCCGACGGCGTCGTTCGGTTTCAGCAGCCGCGCGACCGACTCGTTCGACGTCATGTTCACTGACGTGGAGCCGCCCGGCGACGAAGCGGCCTCACCATTCACGGCGTGCTCGACGCGACCATCATGTTCTACCCGGGAGACGGCGGCACCGAGGTGATGCACGCCGTGGTCTGATCGCAGGGGGCGCGCAGCGCGCCGGTATCAACCCGTATTCATGAGCGAAGCGCTTGGCGGGGCCACGATCGCCATCAAGTACAAGAGCGTGAGCAGGTCCTACCAGCCGGGAGTCGCAACGAGAGTCCACTCTCACGGGGCGCGCGTGCCTGCACGAGGCCTCGCGGCTCGGCTGCTCGCGTGTGGAGTTCACCCTGTCTCGGCACCGTGGCGCGCCTAGATTCGCAGCGCAGTGTCGAATCGAGCGAACGCATGAGCGAGCTGGCCGACGATCTTTCACAATACGTCGTCGACGAGAGCGACGAGGAGCCATACCTCTGCTGGAAGGACGGCACGCCCGTCGATACCTGGCGGGAGGGCTACCCCTACCCCGAGCGCATGCGCCGCACCGAATACGAGCCGCTCAAGCGAAGTCTGCAGATCGAGATGCTCAAGCTGCAAAATTGGATCAAGGAGACCGGCGAGCGGCTGCTCGTCGTCTTCGAAGGCAGGGACGCTGCGGGCAAGGGCGGAACCATCAAGCGCTTCATGGAACATTTGAATCCGCGCGGCGCGCGCGCCGTGGCGCTGGAGAAGCCGAACCCGCGCGAGCAGACCGAATGGTACTTCCAGCGCTATGTCCAGCACCTCCCCGCGGCCGGCGAGATCGTGCTCTTCGACCGCTCCTGGTACAACCGCGCGGGCGTCGAGCGGGTGATGGGGTTCTGCACCGAGGAGCAGTACCTCGAGTTCATGCGGCAGGCGCCGCTCTTCGAGCGCCTCCTCGTCGACGACGGCATTCACCTCGTGAAGTTCTGGTTCTCCGTCTCGAAGAATGAGCAGCACACGCGCTTCCTCATCCGTCAGATCGATCCCGTGCGGCACTGGAAGCTCTCGCCCACCGATCTCGCCTCCTTGAACCGATGGGACGACTACACACAAGCCAAGGAGGCGATGTTCTTTTATACCGACAGCGCGCACGCGCCCTGGACGGTGGTGAAGTCCAACGACAAGCGGCGGGCACGGCTCGAGGCCATGCGCCACGTGCTCTCGCAATTCAACTATTCAACCCGGAGCCCGGGAATCATTGGCGCGCCCGATGGACGTCTGATTGGTCCGGCTTCGCGAATCTTCGAGAGCGGGGAGGACCCCGCCCGGCGCTTCCCGGCGCTGCCGGGACTTGATCAACACCTGTGAGCAGCGAACTCGAGCCCTCGTGCGCGACCACCGGGAGTCAAAGCTCATGAGTGCAGGTCTCGACCCCTCTCGACGCGGGCTCACCCCGCGGCCCCATCGCCCTCACAACGCGGTGGAGTAGCCTGGAAACGACAGAACATTCGGGCGCCGCGCGGAACTGATGCTGTACGTCCAGGTCGCCCCGTCCCAGTGATAGAGCGCGCGGTGGTCCGCACGGAAACCTGAAATCCAGATGTCGTCCAATCCGGAGCCCCATACTTTCATGAAGCTGGGGTCGTTCGGTCGATCAAGCTTGGTCCAGCGGCCGTCCTGGAAACGCCGAAGCAGGCCGTGGTCGCCCACCACCCAAACGCTGCGGTCGGGGGCGAGCCAGAGGTCCCTGGCTCCGGAGGTGATGCTGCCGCTCGGCACCCAGTCCGTGCCGTTCCAATACAGCAGCTTCCCGTTGTCCTCCGCGATGGCCCAGGCGGACGTCGGCGAAGCCGCCACGCCCAGGATGACGTCGCAGTCCGTGGGGGCCTGCACCTGACGCCACGACCTGCCGTTGAAGTGCCAGACGTGCCCGTGGCGCCCTCCAACCCAGAGGTCGTTGGCGGAGCTCCCGAAGATCGTGAACGCGGAATCGCCGCCGCCCTCCGGCAGGTTCTCGACCCGCCAGGAGCCGCCGGTCTTGTGGGCCACGGCGGCGACCGAGTCACCTTTCTCGAAGTGTTCGCCAGCGATCCACCCATCGGCGAGAGGTGAGTCGCTGGTGGCGTTGGGGAGCCAGCTGTCGCGAGGCTGGAACGGCGGAGCCCCGGGACAGGGGCCGTCGTGGCAGGGGCGCTTGGGCTGCTGAGCCGTGAGGTCCGTGACCGCGCGCTCCGGCGCGTTGGCGGCCCCGGCGGCGAGGTCGCGGGGCGGGGCATCGTCGCCCGACAGGATCGCCACCCCGATCACGATCAGGACAACCCCGAGCGCTGCAGCTGCAACGGCGAGCGTGCGTCGCGACGTAGCCATGGGTCCGCCTTCTCGAAGCAACTTGCTCAGCAGCCTGCAAGGGCCTCAAATTCCGATCGGCGCGAATTGAATCCTAACAAGCGATTCGTCGCCCGGAGGCGTGCGTCATGTGCACCCGAGCATCGGCCCAACCGCAAGACGACAATCAATCGAGTTGAACTCGCAAGCCCATAAACAGTGTCACTCCAGGCCCACCTGCACGAAGTTGTCGCCGATGGAGATCACGTCGAGCACCACCGAGCCTGAGTCGCCTGCAGGGACCGTGACCTGGCCGAGCGACGTGCCGGTGAGCGAGCCCGCGCCGGCGGGAACCTGCTGCAGCACCGCCGCGGGAATCGTGCCCGTGCCCGCGGAGGCGTCGAACACGCAGCGCGCGGAGGTCAGCCCGTTGGCCACGGTGAGCTGCACCTGGCCGTTGGGCGGCCCCACCACATCCCAGTCGATGCTGAAGTCGTTGGCGCGGTCGATGATCGGGCCGCCGTCCACGTTGGGCGGGATGAGGGAGATCGGCGACGGCGCGGTCACCGTGCCCTGGAACGCCGGCACCGGGCCACCGCCGGCCACGAAGGTGATGGTGTCGCCCGACTCGAAGAACTCCGTGCCGAGCACTGCCTTGGAGTAGCCGCCGTCGATGGGCACGATCTCGATCGGTCCCGGCGCTGCCGCCGAATCGCTGGTGGAGATGGTGATGGTGCCCGCGTTGGTGGCCGGCGCCTCCGCCACCACGCCGCCGTCGGGAAGGGCGCTCGGGCAGACGATGATCGTGCAAGACGGGGGCATGTCTCGGTGCGTGCAGCCCTCGGACGCCACCTGGAGGCTGAGGTCTGCGGTGGCGAGGACGGTGATCTGTGTGCCGCCGGAGCCGTCGTCGAGGATCTGCTGGACCACGTTCACCACGCCAATGCCGAAGCCCGCATCGCCGGTGCCGCCCGTCGTGCCCGAGGTGGTGCCCGTTGTGCTCGAGGTCGTGCCCGTGCCGCCGTCTGAGCTGCTGCTGCCCGTGCAGCCCACAGCGAGCGCGGTCAGCGCCGCCAACGTGCATGCGATGTGCTTGCTCATGCCGGGATTCAAGGCTGAGCGACCGCCGCCTTGCAAGCCCGGATCGCGGGTGCGTGGGTGATCGCCGCTCAGCCGCTCATCGGCGCGAAAACCAGCGGGAAAGCTGACCGCCGTCGCCTAGCGGAGCGCTGCTTCGACGGCAGCGCGGACATCCGCGGCTTCGGTGCGGGAGAGATCGTGCGCGAGGCCGGGGTAGGTGCGCAGGTCGGCGGTGTAGCCTTCGGCCCTCAGGATCGCGATCGCGTCGCGCACGCCGGCGAGGGGAAACACCGGGTCCGCTTCGCCGAGGAAGGCGTGCACCTCGGGCCGGCGCGCGGCCGGGCCGGTGGAGGTGGACGGCGGCAGCGTACCTGCCACCGGAAACACCGCCGCGACCGCCTCGGGATGGTCGTGCGCCAGGGCAAATGCGACCACCGCGCCCTGCGAGAAGCCCATCACCACCGGCAGCCCGCGGTGGGGGAGGGCGGCAGCGACCGCCAGCACGCGCACGGCCGCATCTTGCGGGCCGCGCGGATCGGAGAGCGCGAACCACTCGCAGTTGCCCACTGCGTCTTCGCGGCCGCCGCAGGGAGCGACGACGAGTGCTGGCACGCGCAAGGTCGCGAATGGCTCCAGCGCGCCCGCCGGGTCCGCGCCCATCGCGTGCAGCGACAGGATGAGCGGCACGCTGTCGCCAGGACGCGCGCCGCCGACGCGCTGGACGAGGCAGCGCTGGCCGGCGACGCGTGTTTCTTCGATGGGACCAGGGCCGGCGGGCGCGCGCGTTTCTTCAACGGTGCCGGCGGGCGCGCGCGTGCAGGCGACGAGGCATGCAGCGAGGATGCAGGTGCGCACGAGGCGAGAACAGGGAGGCGATCCGTGCATTCCCACGCCTCGCGCGCCGATGCTGCCGCCACGCGCTCCATCGAATCTGGACGTTGAACCGCGCAGCCCTCGTCTGAGCTCGCCCTGGACCTCAGCGCCCCTTCGCCCGCCCAGCCGTCTTGAGCACCGACACGCCCTTCCGATC